>JBFMEU010000042.1:0-24195 GCA_040753155.1 Bacillota bacterium | reverse complement strand
GGGACGGCGGTCACATGCCTGGGGAGCTAGGTTGCAGTAAGGACCTACTATGAACCAGGAAGCTCTGCAACTTCGTTTTGCTCATGGAAGCCCCTTCCTGAGCGGGGCGAAGGGAGGGGTAGTTCACGAAGATGCTGGGGGTGAAAAAGTGGGCAGGTCGGCACCGAGCAGAAAGAAACAAGTGGAAATGGCCTTAAAAAGCATTAGGAAACAGGGTGTTTCCAAGCATGAAGCAAAGGAGGAATACCGGTCGGAGGCCCGGAAACTGGGAAAAAAAATTAAAACAGCTAAGACTAACTATATACATTCATCAAAGTGGTATGAAAACGTGTCCAACGTTGCCCAGCGTTACATTAAGTTTGCTGATGAAAACGGTTTCGGCAATAAATACATTAATTCATATAATCACCGGGAGGCCGGGAGAGCTTTTTTTCAGGACATGTTGGACCGAGGGGTTAAAGACATCCAGGGGGTGGCGTCGGCGCTGCGCAAGTTTGCGGATGCGGTGGAAAAGAAGTTTGGCGGAGAAATACACATTGTTCCGGAAAATATCAAGGGAATGGTTAACCAGGCCCGGGCGGCCGGCAAGGCAATACCAGTCAGCAAGCAGGAAAAATTAGATAGCCGGGATGGCTACAGGGTCTATACCAAAGAGGAAATGGGCATGATTATGCAGCGTGTATGGCCGCAAAGAAATGGAGATAAATATGGCGTGGCCATACGCGGAATATCGGAGTTGGGGCTGAGAGCAAGAGAGGCTTCAAAGTTGCAGGTGAGGGATATTGACTTTGAAAGGGGCATGGTCCACGTTAAATATGGAGCAAAGGGGAAAAGAGAACGGTGGGTTCCGGTTTCCAAGCTATATTTGGAGGAACTGAAAGCAATATGCGCGAATAAGGGGCGTAAGGATTTAGTGTTTGATGTGCCGGGCAGGAAGTGGGAAAACCGGAGACAAAATATTTGGAATTCATTTAGGAAGGCCTGTAAAACAAATGGTATTGAGCAACACAGAATACACAATTTAAGGGCTACTTGGGCAAGTAGCAAATATTATGAATTTAGGAAAAACGGAATGAGTAGAGATGAAGCCAGGTTGGAGGTTAGTGAGTTATTGGGACATAGTAGAGGTGAAGTTGTGGATTGGTATATAGACTACGGAAAAGATGTATAGTTCTGTTGGAAGGGATAGATTTGTGATGGCGGTTAAGAAAACTATATACCGGCAAATTGATCAACTATTTGCTATGAGTAGGGCTTTTGGTAAATCTAGGGTTAAACTTAGAAACAGGGAGTTTTAGTTAACTGGAAAATAAGCGAAAAGTTACCGTGCTTTAAC
This sequence comes from Bacillota bacterium, assembly GCA_040753155.1. Lineage (GTDB taxonomy): Bacteria > Bacillota > Desulfotomaculia > Desulfotomaculales > JBFMEU01 > JBFMEU01. The sequence goes on along the minus strand of JBFMEU010000042.1, from coordinate 22,859 downwards.
CCGAGTAAATAGCAGATTTTTAGGATAGCTTTAGAAGCAGTGAAACCTCAACTTATTATGTGAACTCTGGAATGGTGGATTAAGGGCGTGGATCGGTGTAATACAAGGAGATAAAAGGAGAGTTTCTGACTGTGCATACATCGACAAGCGGCCCGCCTCCACCAATTGAAACCACAGACACCTTGAAGAATACTTCAATGGTGTCTGTTTTAATTATGACGCGGTCTACAAACTTTTCAACCACCTGCTTGCTGAGGCTGGGATCCTGAAGACAGCGGCGGTAGTAGTGCAGGTAATCTGTAATACTCTCCAGAGAGATTAACTCATTTTCTTGTTTCATTAGCCATTCCTGGTATCTGTTTTCCAGGGCCTTTAACTGATCCGTTAGTGCCTTCAAAGCGCCACCGCCAACCGTGATGGCTTCAACCACGTTAGCTATTTGCTTATCAACTTATGAATATCCTGCTCCAAGTGCTTGCCTTCACCGGCAGTTTCCAGCTTATCATTCCTGTAATACTCGTAAAGCTTTTGGCCCAGGACAGGTATAGTCTGTTCATTTAAGATTTCTGCCTCCAGCTTGGACAGCACATATTCTTCAACCGTAATGTTTCAGCTGTACCGTCCAATCTGCCTAGTTCCCTATTTGCTTGGGACAAAAGTTTAATTAATTCGGCATCATAGGATATTTCTGGATTTGGGGGTAGGGGCATAGGTATAAATGCAACATAGTCTTCAGATTGTTTAATATAAGAACCAGCCCTGCCCTGCATGGACGTGCCTCCTTATTGAAATAAACCTTAATAAACAAATAAACTTTTGAGCTTATTAAAATATATTGACCTTTATTTTAATAACGAAAATATTATTAAAGCCAGTTTTAATAATGGTTTTGTAAAAATTAGAACGACAACCCATATTAATTCATCCTCGCTTAATGGTAAACGTAGCCGCTACCTCCCTTATAGTTCGCTCATAGAGAATCTTCTTTCTAATCAATCATCTTCAATCCAAGTATCCAGTACCGGCTCTAGGACTTTAAGCTTGTCCGGTGGTAGCTTCCTGACTTTATTACACACCCGGCGGATGTCCGGGGGCAGCTCCGGAGCCTGGTCAGCATCTAAAATTAGGGGTTTAAACCGCTAGGCGTAGTCGCTAATACTCTCGCGGAAGTGCGAGAACCAGTCAGTAAAATTTCTCATTCACTTATACCCCCGCAATTTGAAATCAGCAACTCACTTACACGACCACGCCCTGCGCCTACAGAGTTAATCGCCCTACTTGCCGAGATTCGGACGATTGACAGCGTGTTGTATAGGTTATCGAAAAAGTTGTCGTTCTCGTCTGTATTCTTTGGATCTGAGTTGCTGGCAATAACAAAAGCTCCTTTGCGGCTCATTTCTTTGATAAAGCATGCGAGTTCCGTTTGCTTCTCGTCATCAAATCCATCCTGCGCGTATGATGTAAAACTGGACGTAACAGATAGAGGACGATATGGCGGGTCAAAGTAAGCAAATGTCTTATTGTCTATAAAGTCACCAGATTCTTTATAATCACCGCAGACAATCCTTACACCTTGTAGACTCTTCGATACAGCTAAAATGTTATCAGAATCACAGATGGTCGGATTTTTATAACTGCCCATCGGCACATTGAAACCGCCCTTGCCATTCACTCGATAAAGCCCGTTAAAGCAAGTCCTATTCAGGTAAATGAAAAGGGCGGCGATTTCCACGCCGGTAGCAGCGTTTGCTTTGAGCGCATTATACTGCTCTCTTTTAGTATAGTAATAATTTTTTCTTTCGTCATCAGAAAGCGGCAAGTATTCGCATTCCAAGGTGCTCAGAACAGAGATAAGCTCATCAGCGTTTTCACGAATTTGGGTGTAAGTTTCAATTAACTCCCTGTTTATGTCGCTAATGTACACTTCTTCGAACTGATACTTGCTAAGGATATCAAACAGCACCGCACCGCCACCGACAAAAGGCTCGGCATATTTAGTTATCGTTTTCCCTAAGCCAAAGGGATATCCCTGGCGGATTTTCTCTATAATCTGTGCTTTGCCGCCAGCCCATTTTACAAAAGGCTTAACCGGCAAGGCGCAATCATGTAAATAGCGAGTGGTCCTCGCATCCTCGGGTTTTTTGACATCGGTGGGAATAATCCACATATTGCCGACCATCTTAGCACCGGGTATCCTATTTTCAGAGCAAAGTATGGCAACTCGCCTTTGAGAGATATTCCATTTTTCTGCCGTTTCTTTCGCTGACATATAATCCATATAATGCACCTCCATCAACTTGTTATATTATATTCGAGAATTAGAACTTTATCAAGCTATTTATTAGAACAGCAAAGGTAGTATAGGCTTGTACCTCCACCGGCCAAGCATCCATACTGAACTTCCACCTTACGGTAGTCCGCCGGCTCCTCCAATCGTATGTTTGCTCTTATATTGCGGACAAGCAAATTGTCGTATTTATTGCTTTTTGTATATTCCATTTTTATCTCCGGTTCGTTTTATTATTTTGTCGGATAAACTTTCTCGCCTTTTTCATGCCGCCCACGCTCTCGAACATAGCATTGAGTTTTTGGGCTTCAATCTGTTTGAAGGAAAGGCCGTCATAATGGGCTTCACGCTTCAACTTCTGATAGCTTTCCAGGCGCCGGGGATTTAGTGTTCCTTCTTCGAGTGCCTGCCGGACGGCACAGCCGGGCTCTGCGGAATGAGTGCAATCCCGAAAACGGCATTTGTTTGCCAAGTCGTATATGTCGGAAAAGGACTTGGATAGATCGACTGACTCAACTCCAAGCTCCCGCATGCCGGGCGTATCGATAACGATACCTCCCTGCGGCAGAACCACGAGCTCCCTGCGGGTGGTGGTATGCCTGCCCTTATCATCCTGCCGGATTTCTGACGTTGTCAGAAGCTCTTCTCCTATCAGCCGGTTGATCAGCGTGGATTTCCCTACACCAGACGAACCGATAAAAGACGCAGTCATCCCCGGTTGCAGCCAAGGCAACAGTGTGTCGCAGGAAGCCCGATCGTGGCTTGAAGTTACGGCCACACCTGTATTGGGAGCCACGACTGAGATTTCGGTCATAACACTGGGTAAATCTTCACAGAGGTCAGCTTTTGTCAGCACGACTACTGGGGTTGCCCGGCTCTGCCAAGCCACCGAGAGATAACGTTCAAGACGATTCAGGTTGTAGTCGTTGTTCAAAGACATGCAGATAAATATCGTATCAATGTTTGCTGCAACCACCTGCATTTGATGCTCATCGCCCACAGCTGTACGTTCAAAGATGCTTTTCCTTGTCAACACCCGATGGATAATGGCATTGCCGGAACTACCTTGGATACGGTCTGCCATAACAAAGTCACCCACTGCAGGATACTCAGATAGCCCAGCCGCCTCGTAGCGGAATTTGCCAGAAATCTCCGCCAGGCATTCCCCGCCCTCGGTGACGAGCTTATACAGGTCTTTATATTGCGAAACAACTCTCGCCAGAAATAGCATGGGATAGAGAGCCGCCTCGGCAAAATAGCGCTCACTTGCGCCATAACGGATTAATTGATTCAAGATGTTTCACCTCGGTATTCTAAAATAACGCTGAAAGCAAGCTTGTTGCAGGGTAGCTAAAAATGGCAGGGCAACAATAATGGATATTTTAGCGAGCTTCCTGCCGCACAGCCGTTTGGTTATCTCGTACACCGCAAAGATCAACACAAAGCTTATCAGGAGATACAGCGGGTTCACCATCATGGGTATCAGCATATTTGCTGAGCAATGAAAAAGCAGTTGAAGCAAATTATGCAACAACTGCTGCGCTAAGATAGATACTTTGACAATATCGCTATAATAAATGCCCTGAAATCACCTAACCCAGTTTGCAGAATTTTATATACTTCCTTATCGTCCACCTCTTGATAGAGGTGGACGACCCTATTGCGGAATCTGGCCATTTGAAAAAAGCTGGACAGGTAGCCGGCGGGCAAAATGCCATGCTCGCCAAGGACCTTGAAGGCGTCGACGTAACTATCAGGCGCCCTGTAACGCTCCCTGGCAATGATGTGGTTGGCCGTGTCCAACATGGCCTCTATGCAGGTTTGCAAGTAATATTTGGCCGCACCGGTGAAAACGGGGCTTTCTAAAAATTCTTTTTCAGATATCCTTCGGAGAGCTTCCAGGTGAGACAGGTTTTTTTCAATATAGTTAATTTTGGCTGTTAAAGTGTCGCGTTCAACCATTTAAGTAAGCCTCCCGCAAGGCTTTACGGTATTCATGGTAGTATGCCTTAAGATCTATCTGGTAGTCACTGTGAAAGCGGTAGGTGTCTTCCAAGAAGTCTGACAGGGTGTCCGGATCGGCTTCGTAAAGGATGGTTCCATCTGCCACGGCTTTGAAACGGAGCTGAATGGGCGCGCGGTTCAGGTTGACCAGGTCGATCTTATCGATCCCCATGATCAAAGAAAGCTCCGCTTCTAAAGATAATTCTCTTCTCAGGCCCGGTAGTTCCCGGGGCTGGAAAACTACTCCGAGATCCAGATCGCTGAACTCATTTTGAAATTCTGTTCCGAAAGAACCAAACAGGTATAATGCTACAACTTCCCGCTGTTGGGATAGGTAACCATGTATGTTTTTCAGTACAGACGGAGCTATATTTTTGATATTATGGTTTCTGTTGATGGAATCTGAAGGCTTCATTGATTAACCTCACAAGTGTGGTTTCATAATAAACAGTATCTTTTTCTGATCTTAACATGACTGTTAGGCAGGGTCAATTTTTTTCGGAATGCCGGTGACGGAACCCCATCCCCGTCGTAAATGGCAATGCTTGGAACGGCAAACAGCTTCAGCAGTTGGCGAAGCGGCTTGATAGAACCATCGCCCCTTGCATTTATCACGCAAATGCCGTAGTCATCCAAATCAACGCCTATCTTATCGGAAAAAGCGCGGATACAGCCGTATTCCGTCTCGCCTTCAATCAACATAGCGCATTTGGCATAGAACGCCTCCTTGATTTCAGGGAAGTGCATAATGAGATGCTTTTCATCATTACTCCAAATGGCGACAAACGGTCGCGGATAACCTGGACAGGATGTGAACTCGGGGAAAGGAGGCGGGGTTTATGACGGTTAAGGAATACTTGGCCCAAACCCGGCGGATTACGCCGACGCAGGAAGTCCACCACGTCAAGCCGCTGGCGCAAGGCGGCACCAACGACAACGACAACCTCACGGCTTTGTGTACTTCCTGCCACTCGGAGATCACTGCCAGAGAAGGCGGACGCTGGCAGAGATGCTTAGAATAAATCGCTGTGGGTACCCGTGCGGGTCAACGTAAGAACAAGAACATCTTTCTCAATGCGATAGATAAGCAACCAATCGGGCTGGATATGACATTCCCGATGCCCGGCATAGTTACCAGTCAGTTCATGGTCGCGGTTGCTCGAAGGAAGCGGGATGCCCTGTGCCAACTTCGCGATGATTTCATCAAGCAAGGACATATCCAAGTTACGTTTTTCCATCAGCTTGTAGTCCTTGCGGAATCTGCTTGTGGGTTTGACGGCATATTTCATGCTTTCAAATCTTTAAACAGCGCGTCAAGATCGGTGTAACCCCTTACGTTTGGGTCGCGAGCAATGGTTTCCGCTTCTCTCATTGCCGCGATTGTTTCCGCGTTCGGAACACGGGAAATCTCAAACGGGATTCCTTGGCTGCGTACAGCCTGACGAAGGAACATGGTCATAGCTGTGGTCATATTGAGGCCCAAGTCCGCGAAAAGTTCCTCGGCCTGCTTCTTAAGTTGAACATCTATCCGGATGCTGATATTTGTAGTTTCATTCATGGTATTGCACTCCTTTCATTGCTTAGTATATTCAGCATACTACATGATATGCACGTTGTCAATACAAACAAAAAGTGTGCGTCCGGTAGGGGTGGTCAAAATCTCTACGCTTCTCGCCCAAGGCAACGGGCGCGGGGCAATGCGCGAATAATTACCGGTTCAGAGGGGGGATTAAGCCCTGTTACAGCTAGGAGGTGTAGATGTGTGGCTAAAGACGGGACAAACAGGGGCGGCCGCCGTGTGCGTGTCGGCGACAAACCGCAACCCCTCGCGGAGAAAATCACGGCGGGCAAGGCCGCGCAAATTCTGAAAGCCTCGGAACTGCACGCGGAGTCGATGCTCGAGGTAAGCCAACTTGACGGCGCGGCGGATTTATACGGCGAGGACATACCCTCGCCAAGCGACTACCTCAGCGCGAGGCAAAAGGACGGAAAACCGCTTGGCGCGGATACCTTGTTCGTTGAAACATGGAAATGGCTTAAAGAGCGCGGGTGCGAGAAATTCGTCAACCCGCGCCTGCTTGAAGCCTACGCGCAGGCGTTCACGCGCTACATTCAGTGCGAGGAAGCAATCAGCACCTACGGGCTTTTGGGCAAGCATCCGATCACGGGCGGCGCGATAGCCAGTGGTAGATTATTTGGTGGAGGTGAGGGGAGTCGAACCCCTCAGATTTCGCGGATCGCTTCCAGGCATTCTTCCATAACATACCTGGTCTTAGGCAAAATATGCTCAGTTTTAAAGACCGACTCGATTAGCCGGATTGCCTTTTCACTGCTGTCTATTCCCAGGTATTTCATCAGGAAGATGATATCGTTTTTATCAGTGTCAGAGTCAGTTCTGGAGGCCATCAGCTTCATGGCCAGCAGATACTCCGGCAACACTGAGTACAGCTTTAAATTAGAGTAGCTCTGCAGCGGCAATTTGTTTTCATAAGCCGCTGCATTCATAAATCCTTTGACACTGTCGTTCAGCCACGATGCCGGGAGGTCCTTTTGCCGGGCAATTTTTGCGGCAAGCTCATTTATAACCGTCTTAGGCTCATAGACTGCATCAATATCTTTAGTCGCCGACCTGGCCGAAAAGGCAAGACACATGGCGGCCCCGCCAGCCAGCAGTATCTCTCCCTGGATGCCAAGCAACTTAAGCTCCTCATTTATCAGCTCAAGGTTTTTTAGTATTTCTTCTTTTTCCAGATAGAAGCGCATCTTCTCACACCCGCATCAGGATATTTTCATCCACAAACAGCCCACGGTGCTTAAATTCAGCCGGAGAATAAAGCATGTTGTAGATTCTGAGCCTGCCCTTGCCGATATTCCCAAAATACATTTCTTTCATGTAGTATTTTTCTCTCCATACCCAGGAAGGAACTCTAAGGCCGTGGTCGTTAGCCAGCTTATGAGCCGCCGCCGCACAAAGCGCATACTGATAAGCGGGGACGTTTTCATAATGCAGCGGTTCCCGCCCAATCAAAGCAAACATTTCGTTCTTATCCCTGACAGCATAAAAATGATCAAGAAATCCTCGCAACGAAAGGCTGAAATCCCGCCCCTCCGCGCTTTCCGCGATTACCTGTCGCAGTTCGTGTCTGCCTTCAGCCATCCCAGGATTCCAGCAAATATCTTCTCTTTTTTTCTCTGACAGCATGGCCTTTCTCCTCTGAAGATTATCCCGCTTCCAGTTTATCACAAATTACCTCTCTTGCCAAGCAAGTCCGCAGCTTAAGGGGCCGCCGCAGAAAAAGGGCTGTGATACGCTACGGAATTTTTTTCCTGACATCCTCAGACGATACAACCCTTCCCGCTTCCAAGCTGATGATACCTTTTTTGATTTCCGCATCAAATTATATTGGACCCATATAATGAGACACGATCTGGCAGGGGCATTAACAGCCACAACAAAGGCGTCAGGGAATGATTAAATAAAAAAAGCCTTTTATTATCTACTCGACAAGGTGTCCGAATGTGCCGTTATGCTGTCCGGATGTTTCCGGAATGAGTGTCCGGATGCGGCCTAAATACGCACATATGAACCTTTTCCTTTATATTTATTTATCTATCTCCTGGAAGTTTATTTAGTACCTTGATTCATTTGATAGATAGATATTTCTGTCATTGTCGTTGAACCCACGCTAACTTCCAGATACCTTCTTCTTTTGACAACGCCACCATTCAATAAACAGCATTTTTTCTTTATCATTCTCACGGCTTCGATGGTTTTGCCGAGGCCGACCTCGTCAGCCAATAGAGCCCCGCTGGATAAGGGCGATTTTTGAGCGAATAATGTGGCATCGACCTGATGGGGCTAAGGTCAACCTTAACACCGGACAGAGCAGAAGCAAGCCTCGATTGCGGGCGTTTCAGCAGAACCTGTTCAGCAAAATGTCTCGCTTGGTGCGGTGTATACAACTGCATCGCGCTTCTCCCCATAGTTTCTCTATCTTTTGGCGTCATCACCGATTTCCATGATGTCGGCAATATCGCATTTCAGAGCTTTACAGATTTTTGCAAGGATATCGGTGTTTACGTTTTCGTTCTTGCCCAGCTTCGTAATGGACGCTGAGCTGATTCCGGCCAGCGCCTGGAGATCTTTCTTCTTCATATCTTTATCGATGAGGAGTTTCCAAAGTTTTTTATAGCTGATAGCCATACTGCTCACATCGCTCTCATTCATTTATTGCATATATGTAGTATATCAGGAAATCTACGAAACATCAAGACTGAATCGAGCGAACGCAGGATATATTAGATTTTTCTCTTGAATCAACCTGATATAAATGGTATACTCCGTATATTGGGGGATGTCGTTGGTGCTATGGGTGCCCACGACTTAGCGGATACGCTTCATTTGTCCAGGCCACAATGAGGAGGGTTATAGATGGCGGGTAAGTTTGAATGGATGTGATTCAGCGATGTCAACCTCAGCGATGCCTTCTTCGACCCATTGAAAGCCGATTATGAAGAATTCACGATATGGTTCAAGAAGAAAAGTGATGCGGGCGAAAGTGTGCTCGTGTTTCATGATGATCAAGGAGTCGGCGCCTTTGTCTATCTAAAAAAAGAGAATGAAGATATAACTTTGGCTGACCGGCTTCTTCCGACCATACCCCGTTTAAAAATAGGTACATTGCGCCTGGCAGAACGCTTCAGGGGACAGCGCTTCGGTGAAGGCGCTCTTGGCGTTTCCCTTTGGTATTGGAAGAACACAAAATTCGATGAAATTTATGTTACTGTTTTTGATAAGCACACTGAGCTCATCCATCTATTTGAGCGCTTCGGGTTTGTTCGTGCAGGCCGAAATCTACGTGGTGAGCGAGTGTATATAAAGAGCCGAAAGTCGCTTGACTATAGCGATCCTTATAAGTGTTTTCCGTTTATAGACCAATCGATAGACAAGGCGGGGATTATCCCTATCTTCGATCACTTTCATGATCGGCTATTCCCTTACTCGGAACTTAAAGGCCGGAATCGTGAGGTTATCGAGGAAACAGCTGGTAATGGTGTGACAAAAATATATATCGGCACCCCGTACAGTGCGATGCATTATAGTGTCGGCGAACCTGTATTCATATACAGGATACATACCGGTACGGGGACTAAGACTTATAAATCGGTAGTAACATCGTTTTGCACAATCACGAAAATTGATATTATCAAAAGCGCCGGGAAAACCAGGGTCAGCCTTGAAGAGTTTATTAAAAACGCAGGGAACAAGACCGTTTTCACCGCAGAAGAGTTATCCGCTCTTTACCATAACAAAAATAATAATATAGTTTTGATTGAACTAGTATATAACGGCTTTTTCGGTAAGGGTAAGAATGTTACCCATAGAAACCTAGATGAACAGGGCTTGTTTCCTGCGCATCCCTATAACATCGAATATACCAAGGCTCAATTCGAAAAAATATTAGAAATGGGTGGCGTAGATGTGTCGAATGTTATTATCCATTAATCCAGAGCATGTTGAAAACATACTGCTCGGTATCAAGCGTTTTGAGTTCAGGAAAGTTAGGTGTAAGTCTGACGTAGACAAAATCATTATCTACGCAACCGCTCCTAAAAAGATGGTTGTAGCCGAGGCAGTAGTCGAGGATATTATTGAGGGCGACATCGAAGCAGTCTGGGACATCACCTGCGAGTATTCCGGTATCTCCTACGATTTTTATACGTCTTATTATGAAGGCAAGGATAAGGCGATCGCCTATAAATTATGCGATGTCCGAAAATATAAGGAGCCGAAGCCTTTATCTGATTTCGGTCTCCGGTGTGCACCGCAGTCTTTTGTGTACTTAGCATCAGCAACATAAGGCGAATACAAATCACGCTGAAAATCGGCGTGATTTTTGTCTTAACAACAAAATGTAGCCATGCTACAATAATACGCAGATAAGCGGAGTAGCGTATACGCTTGTTATAGAAAGGAGCATCAGATACATGGCAGGTGAATTTGGAAGATTCATCGATGAAAAGCGCAGAGGGAGAGCCGCCGACACCGTTACAGGTTCAAGTAAGACATCGGAAATATAGTCAAAGATACTCTGTAGGTCCTGTTCGGCGTTTTCCGTATAATTCACTTTCCATATCATACGTCATACTGCCGTTGCATCTTTTTCCTGACATCCTCAGACGATACAACCCTGCCTGCTTCCAAGCTGATGATACCTTTTTTGATTTCCGCATCAAATTGCTCGGCCGTTAACGCCGAATAATCAAGAGGCGCGTTCGGAGGCAGAGTGACAGAAAACGGAATCCCCTTACGCAAAACCACCTGATGCAAAAACAAATTTATGGCGTTTGCTACGGGAATGCCGAGCTTTGAAAGTATCTGCTCCGCCTGCTCTTTAATTTCGGGCTCAACCCGCGTATATATGCTGGATGATTTAGGCATTTTGATTTCACTCCCTTCGCTAGCATTATACACTATTGTATCGCTTTAAGCAAGCTGTTAACCAAAAGTTCTCAACCAAGTATTCCACTTTAACAGCAGCCTCCGCTTCACCTGTCTCTGTTTTTACAAGCGCAAGGACAGGTTGGCTTTTTGAGTTTGAGCTAATAAAATGTCACCCAAAAACAAAAACCCGGCCATATTTGACCGAGTGTTGCCACCATTTTGGTGGAGACAGGGGGATTCGAACCCCCGGCCTCTAGAGTGCGATTCTAGCGCTCTCCCAACTGAGCTATGCCCCCACGGATGCTTCAAGTTTACCATAGTAAATGGCAGTGGGGCAAGGTATGTTTTAGGGCTGCAAATCCACATTGTGAAAGCTTGCAGCAGTTTTTATTGCCTGGCGAAAACATTGGCAAAAGCTATTGCCAACTGTTTTAAGCTGTGCTACAATCAGCCATGTTAAACCAATTAACAAAATGATACATTGATGTATCGAACAAGGGCGAGGGTGCCGGCACTGTTTAAAGGCCGGCGCTTAATATTTTTTGCCCTGCACAATGTTGTAGTCCGGCATTGAGGCCGCTGAAAAGCCAACCTGGCTTTTGGCGGCCTCTTTTTAATCACTGAACTAATCCGCCCTAAGACTCCCGCCTCTGCAGGCGGCGGGTTTCAAAGGGCGGTTAAGTCCAGTATGGACTCGGCTAACATTCAGAGGGGGTTGAACCCCCCTCTGAATGAAGTCTCGTTCAATAAACCACGGGAGGCAGGGAAAATGAGACAAATTGCTATTTACGGCAAAGGTGGTATCGGCAAGTCCACTACCACCCAGAACACGGTGGCGGCCCTGGCCGAGGGCGGGAAAAAGGTGCTGGTTGTGGGCTGTGATCCCAAGGCGGATTCAACCAGGCTGCTGCTGCACGGGATGAACCAGAAAACCGTGCTGGACACCCTGCGGGATGAGGGTGAGGACATCGACCTGGAGGATATCATGCGGCCCGGCTTCGGGGACACCAGGTGCGTGGAGTCCGGCGGCCCCGAGCCCGGGGTGGGCTGCGCCGGCCGGGGTATCATTACCTCCATTAATATGCTGGAGTCATTGGGGGCCTATACCGATGAGCTGGACTATGTTTTTTACGACGTCCTGGGTGACGTGGTGTGCGGCGGCTTTGCCATGCCCATCCGGGAGGGCAAGGCCAAGGAGATTTACATTGTGGCCTCGGGGGAACTGATGGCCATGTATGCCGCCAATAACATTTGCAAGGGGATCAGGAAGTTTGCCAACACCGGTGATGTCCGGCTGGGCGGGATTATCTGCAACAGCCGCAAGGTGGATAACGAGCATGAGCTTCTAAAAGCCTTTGCCGGGGAACTGGGCTCCCAGCTGATTCATTTCGTGCCCCGGGATAATATTGTGCAGCGGGCGGAGATTAACAAGAAAACCGTGATTGATTACGACCCCGCCGCCGCTCAGGCCGACGAGTACCGCAACCTGGCCAGAAACATTGACGGCAACCAGATGTTTGTCATCCCGCAGCCCATGACCCAGGACCGCCTGGAGGAACTAATGATGTCGTACGGGATCCTTGATTTATAGAAATCTGATGGGAGTGAGTGCCATGTTAATGATCAGGGCAATTGTAAGGCCCGAAAAGACCAACCTTATTCTGGCCGAGCTGAACAGTGCCGGCTTCCCGGCGGTAACCAAGATCGACGTAGTGGGGCGGGGCAAGCAGCGGGGCGTCAAGGTGGGTGAGATTGTTTACGATGAAATTCCCAAGGAAATGCTCCTGCTGGTGGTGCGTGATGAGGACAAGGAAGACGTGATCAGTATCATCTCCAAGACCGCCAAGACCGGGGAGAAGGGGGCCTTTGGCGACGGCAAGATTTTCGTTACCCCGGTGGAAGAGGCGTATACCATCAGCAGCGGCGCAAAAGGCCTGTAGGGGGGAGCGAAGATGAAGGAGATTATCGCCATTGTCCGCATGAACAAGGTCAACCTGACCAAGAAGGCCCTGGCCGATAACGGGGTCTGCGGCCTGCACGCCATGAAGGTGATGGGCCGGGGCAAAATTCACGTGGATTTGTCAGTGCTGGACCAGCTGGGGGCCCGGGAGGAGATCGCGGGCCTGGTGCAGGACGGCCTGGCCCGGGGGTCCAGGCTCATTCCCAAGCGCCTGCTGACCATCCTGGCCCCGGATGATGACGTGGCCGGAATTGTGAGCGCCATCATTAAGGTTAACCAGGAGGGCAACAAGGGCGACGGCAGAATCTTCATCTCGCCGGTCCTGGACGCCGCCAGGGTCAGAACCGGTGAACGGGGCGAGGAGGCAATTTAATTGATTAGCCAGAAGGGGGCGTCAAGCTATGGCTGTGGATGAAAAAACCTTGGAAAAAATCCTTAACCATTACCCGGCCAAGGTAAAAAGAAACCGCAAAAAGCACATTGTCATCCGGGACCCCGCCGGGGGCGCCCAGGAGATTGAAGCCAACACCCGGACCATCCCGGGCATCATCACCAACCGGGGCTGCGCCTATGCCGGCTGCAAGGGGGTTGTGCTGGGGCCACTGAAAGATATGGTGCATATCACCCACGGCCCCATCGGGTGCGCCTACTACAGTTGGCTGACCCGGCGCAACAAGGCCAGGTCTGAAGACCCGGGGCAAAACTTCCTGGCCTACTGCGTGTCCACCGACATGCAGGAGAGTGACATTGTCTTCGGCGGTGAGAAAAAGCTGGCCCGGATGATCGATGAAGTGGTGGAGGTTCTTGGCCCCAAAGCCATTACCATTTCCGCCACCTGCCCGGTGGGCCTGATTGGCGACGATATCCAGTCAGTGGCCAGGGAGGCCCAAAAAAGGCACGGCATCAGCATAACCGCCTACAACTGCGAGGGGTACAAGGGGGTCAGCCAGTCCGCCGGCCACCACATTGCCAATAACGTCCTGATGGAGCAAATCATCGGCTCTGGTGATCTGGAAGAGGCCCCCGGCAAATACACCATCAACATCCTGGGCGAGTATAACATCGGCGGCGACAGCTGGGAGGTACACCGGGTGCTGACCGGCATCGGCTACCAGGTGCAGGCCGTGATGACCGGCGATGGCTCTTACGAGGAGCTGAAGAATGCCCACGTGGCGGACCTGAATCTGGTGCAGTGCCACCGCTCCATCAATTATATCGCCGACATGCTGGAGAAGAAGTACGGCACGCCCTGGCTCAAAGTCAACTTTATCGGCATCCGGGCCACCGCCGAGTCCCTGCGCCACATGGCCCTGTATTTTGGTGACGAGGCTCTGATTAACCGGACCGAAGAGGTTATCGCCCGGGAGCTGGAGCGCATCACGTCCCGGATGGAGCCTTACCGCAACATCTGCGAAGGTAAAACTGCCTTTTGCTTCGTCGGGGGGTCCCGGGGCCACCACTACCAGGGCTTGTACGAGGAACTGGGGATTAAAACGGTGCTGGCCGGCTACGAGTTTGCCCACCGGGACGACTATGAGGGCCGGGAGGTGCTCCCCAACATCAAGCCTGACGCGGACAGCAAGAATATTCCCGACTTGCATGTGGTTCCCGATGAGAGCAGGTACCGGTTAAGGATCTCCAAGGAAAAGCTGGAGGAGCTAAAGGGTAAAATTCCCCTGAGCTATTACGAGGGTATGAATGTAAACATGGGTGACGGCAGCATCATTGTGGATGACCTGAACCATTACGAGACCGAGGAATTCATCCGCATTCTCAAGCCCGATATATTTTCCTCGGGGATCAAGGACAAATATGTGCCGCAAAAGATGGGCATCCCCGCCAAGCAGCTGCACAACTACGACTACAGCGGCCCGTACGCGGGGTTTAACGGGGCCGTGAACTTTGCCCGGGACGTGGCCATGAGCTTTGTCACCCCCACCTGGAACTTCATTGTTCCGCCGTGGCGGGATAAGCCGGTGCTGGAAGGCGCCATTGAGGAAGGAGGATGCCGGAGATGCTAGACAGCACGCCAAAGGAAATAGTCCGGCGCACCGGCGGCATGATTAACCCGGCCAAGACCTGCCAGCCTATCGGGGCCATGTACGCCGCCCTGGGCATCCATAATTGCCTGCCCCACAGCCACGGCTCCCAGGGCTGCTGTTCCTATCACCGCTCCCATTTAACCAGGCATTTTCGGGAGCCGGTGATGGCCTCCACCAGTTCCTTCACCGAGGGGGCCTCGGTCTTCGGGGGCGTGGCCAACCTGAAAACTTCTATTAAGAATGTGTTTTCCATTTACAACCCGGACCTGATGGCGGTGCACACTACCTGCCTGTCCGAAACCATCGGGGATGACCTGCCCACCATTATCAAGTCGGCGGAAGTGCCCGAGGGCAAGCTGGTTATCCATGCCAATACCCCCAGTTACCAGGGCTCCCATGTCACCGGGTTTTCCAATATGACCAGGGCCATGGTCCAGTACCTGTCCGAAGCAGCCACCGATGTCAAAAAGGAGCAGGTAAATATCATCCCCGGCTTTGTGGACCCCGGGGATATGCGGGAAATCAAGCGCATTTTAAAGTTAATGGGTATTAATTTCATTATGTTTCCGGACACCTCGGGGGTGCTGGACGCGCCCATGACCGGCCACTACCGGATGTTCCCCCGGGGCGGGACCAAAATCAGGGACCTGGTGGACACGGGCAACTCCGGGCTGACCATCGCCCTGGGCAGCTACGCCTCCAGTGATGCCGCCCACCTGCTGGAAAGGAAGTGTAATGTCCCGGCGGTGACTATCAGGACACCCATCGGGATCAGGGCCGTGGATGAACTTCTGATGACCCTGCGCCGGCATTTTACCAGGGAGGTGCCCTACGAACTGGAGGAGGAGCGGGGGCAATTGGTGGACGTCATGACCGACACCCACCACCACTTTTACGGCAAGCGGGTGGCCATCTTTGGCGACCCGGACCTGGTTGCAGGGATCACCGAGTTTACCCTGAGCCTGGGCATGGCGCCGGTTTACGTGCTGACCGGCACCCCCAACACCGGCCTCGGTGTAACAGTGGGTAACTTTGAAAAGGAAATCAAGGAAATGCTGTTTCAATCGGGCATCAAGGGCCGGGTCAAGGCGGCCGGGGACCTGTTCGAGCTGCACCAGTGGATCAAGAACGAGCCGGTTGACCTGCTCATTGGCAACACCTACGGCAAGTACATTGCCCGGGCGGAAGACATTCCCCTGGTCCGGTTTGGCTTCCCCATTTTGGACCGGAGTGTGCGCACGTACCTGCCGGTGGTGGGTTATAAGGGCGCCATGCGTCTGCTGGAAATGATCAGCGGCGCCCTGCTGGATAGAATGGATCGGGACGCCGCGGATGAAGATTTGGAATTGGTAATGTAAGCTGTCGGCGCGGAGCACTGGAGTGAGCGGTGATAACGCCGTGCCTTAACACCGGTTTCACTGAATGTAGACTCAAAAAGAGTTTGAAGAGGTGAGGGATATGGAGGCCTCCAAGTTAACTGATCCGGCCATTAAAGAAAGGGAAGACTTCATTCGCGCCAAGGGCAGGCAAAAGCAGCAGCTGAAATGCGATGCCGACAGCATTGCCGGCAGTATCAGCCAGCGGGCCTGCGTGTTTTGCGGCGCCCGGGTGGTTTTGAACCCCATCACCGACGCCGTTCACCTGGTGCACGGCCCCATCGGCTGTGCCAGCTACACCTGGGACATCCGGGGCAGCCTCAGCAGCGGCGCGGATTTGTACCGGTTCAGTTTCTCCACCGATTTAAAGGAGCACGATGTCATCTTCGGCGGCGAGAAAAAGCTCGCCCTGGCCATTGACGAACTGGTGGCAAAGTACCGCCCGGAGCTGATTTTTGTTTACTCCACCTGCATAGTGGGGGTCATTGGCGACGATCTGGAGGCGGTGTGCAAGGTCGCGGCGGCCAGGCACGGCATTGAGGTGATTCCGGTGCAGTCCAGCGGCTTTATCGGGAATAAGTCCGCCGGGTACCGGGCCGCCTGCGATGCCATGCTGCGCCTGATCAGCCCCGGGGCGGACACCCCGGCGCAGAAGCCAAAAAGCATCAACTACCTGGGTGACTTCAACCTGGCCGGGGAGGTCTGGATCATCAATAAATACCTGAGGCAGGCGGGCCTTGAGGTTAACGTGGCCTTTACCGGTGACGCCAGCTATAAAACTCTGAAAACGGCCACCCGGGCCTCCCTGAACATTGTGCAGTGCGCCGGTTCAATGTTTTACCTGGCCAGGCAGATGGAAGAGCGGTACAACATTCCCTACCTGAACATCTCCTTCCTGGGTATTGAGGATACCTCGGAGTCACTGCGGAAAATCGCCCGGTTTTTTGCCGACCGGGAGGTAATGGCCCGGGTGGAGGCGCTGATTGACCGGGAGACGGCGGCCATCCAGCCGGAAATCAGCCGCTGCCGGGAGAAGTTGGCGGGTAAGAAGGCAGCCATTTACGTGGGCGGGGGCTTTAAGGCCATCTCCTTAATCAAACAGTTCCGGGAGATTGGCATTGACGTGGTGATGATTGGCACCCAGACCGGCCGGAAAGAGGAATATGACACCATCAACGACCTGGTGGACGAGGGCACGGTAATCCTGGACGACGCCAACCCGGCGGAACTGGAAAGGTTCATGACGGAAAGGGGCGCCCACCTGCTGGTGGGCGGGGTCAAGGAAAGGCCCCTGGCTTACAAACTGGGCCTAGCCTTTATTGACCACAACCATGACCGCAAGCACCCCTTGAGCGGCTATGCCGGGGCGTTGAACTTCGCCCGGGAGGTCTACTCCACCGTATGCTCCCCGGTATGGCAGTACCTGGGTTAGTTTGCATGAAAGGGCAGGGAGATGTGGTGCTTAGCGGAGGGTTGCGTATAAAGAGCGCACCAAGTAAAAAGCCCTGGAGGTGTTACAGTGGGAAAAGAAAACATGCCTTACCGCAATGTAAACGAGAACCCGTGCCACATGTGCATGCCCATGGGGGGGATCCTGCCCTTTAAAGGTGTGGAGCAGTCCATGGTACTCATCCACGGCTCCCAGGGCTGCAGCACCTACATGCGCAGGCACATTGCCGAACACTTTAACGAGCCTATCGATGTGGCCTCGTCTTCACTCAATGAAAAGGGCACGGTTTACGGCGGGGAGGAGAGCCTGATCCGGGGCCTGGATAACCTGATCCGGGTGTATAACCCTAAAATTGTCGGCGTGCTCACCACCTGCCTGGCCGAAACCATAGGCGAAGACATCGACCGGATTACAGCCCGGTACACCGCGGAAAGGGGGTTGACCAACCTGTCCCTGGTTACGGTGTCTACCCCGGGCTACGGGGGTTCCCACTCGGAGGGGTATTTTCTGGCCGTCAAAAGGATCATTGCCCAACTGGCCGGGCCGGCGGAAAAACATAACCGGATTAATATTCTCATACCCAACCTGAGCCCTGCCGACATCAGGGAAATCAAGCGGCTGCTGGAACTGATGAAAGCTGAGTACACGCTGCTGCCGGATTTCTCCGACACCCTGGACCGCCCCTTTGCCCGTCCCTACCGCAAGATTCCCGAAGGCGGCGCCAGGCTGGAAGAGATAGCGGCCATGCCCGGAGCCCCGGCCACCATCCAGCTGGGGGTGACGGTGGACGACAACCTTTCACCGGGGAAATACCTGGCCGATACCTTCGGGGTGCCCCTGTATAACATTGCGGTGCCGGTGGGCGTGGAAGGCACCGACACCTTCCTCCGGATATTAAGCCGGCTGACCGGCAGCCCTGTGCCCCGGGAGCTGAAAATGGAAAGGGGCCGCCTCCTGGACTGCATGGTTGACTCCCACAAGCACAATTTCCAGGGCCGGGGCGTGATTTTCGGCGAGCCGGAATTGGTGTACGCCACGGTGAAAATGTGTCTGGAGAACGGCATCAACCCGGTGGTGGTGGCCAGCGGCAGCAACACCACCAGGTTGGCGGAACTATTAAAGCCACTGTTGGCCGGCTCTGAGGCTGAAACCCGCATCCTGAGTGAAACTGATTTTGCCCAAATCAGGCAAATAAGCAGGGACCTGGACGCCAACCTGGCCATCGGCCCTTCGGACGGCCGCTACCTGACCGAGCGGGAGGGGATTCCCCTGGTCCGGGCGGGCTTTCCCATCCACGACCGGGTGGGGGGGCAGCGGCTGCTTTCGGTGGGATACACCGGCGCCACCATGTTTTTGGATCGCATTACCAATACCCTGCTGGAAAACAAGTACCGGAACTACCGCAGCAGGATGTACCAAAAATTTTACCTGGGCGCCGGTAATCAGGGCGGCATTGGAAGTCGGGGTGAGCACAGTGACCGGCAATCATAACAGCTGGCCGGGGGTTGACCCGGTGCCGGCGGCATCAGTGGCGGACCAGACCGGCCGGCACCCCTGCTTTTCCTTTGACGCCCATTTAAAATATGCCCGGATGCACCTGCCGGTGGCGCCCCGCTGCAACATCAGCTGCAACTACTGCAATCGCAAGTTTGATTGCGTTAACGAAAGCAGGCCCGGTGTCGCCAGTGAAATCCTAAATCCCGGGGCGGCTCTGAAAAAGTTTAACCTGGTGCGCAAGACCATTAAGAATTTGAGTGTGATTGGCATTGCCGGCCCCGGCGATGCCCTGGCCAACTGGGAGGACACCAAAAGATCCATCCAGCTGATTAAAGCAGTCGATCCGGGAATAGTATTTTGCCTGTCCACCAACGGACTGATGCTGCCGGACTACGGGCCGGAAATAGTGGATTTGGGGGTGAATCATGTTACCGTTACGGTGAACAGCCTGGACCCGGACACCGGCGCCAGGATCTACAAACATGTGCATTATCAGGGCCGCAGGTATGAGGGCCGGGAGGGCGCCCGGATACTAATTGATAATCAACTGGCGGGCATAGAGTCCCTGGCCGGGCGCGGGGCGGTGGTCAAGGTGAACATCGTCATGATTAAAGGTGTCAATGACCGGCAGATACCGGACGTGGTCAGGCAGGTCAAGGAGGCGGGGGCCTTTATCACCAATATCATGCCCCTCATTCCGGCCCCGGGCAGCGCCTTTGAAAACTTGCCCCGGACCGGCGCCCGGGAATTGAGTCAAATGAGGGACCTGTGCCGGGCCGACCTGCGCCAGATGGATCACTGCAGGCAGTGCCGGGCCGACGCCATCGGTTTGCTGGGGAGCGACCGGTCCCGGGAGTTCAGCGGGTGTAACGGGTCAAAGGGAGGCAGTGCTGCCGAAGCATCATAACCAATAAAGGAATGATCATATGAGCAGGGAGATAGCGGTTTACGTAGGCCCGGGCGGGGAGACGGCCTCCCTTAAGGAGCGGGGCAGGGTTGTGGTTTACCGGAACCGGTCGGGCCGGTGGGAAGTGAGCAGGGAAAAAGCGTTTTCCCCGGGGGAAAGTATGTGCCTGAAGGATCTGCGGGGGGCCATGGTTGAGTTGGTGGAGTTTTTGGGTGACTGTAAAATATTTGTGGGCCTCTCGGTAACCGGCATACCCTATTACGAGCTGGAGAAACATGGCCTTAGAGTCTGGGAATTCCAGGGCCGGCCCGAAGAATATCTGGACTTTATCCTGGCCAAAGAAGAGGAGGAGTGCGGCCGGGCGGCCGCTCCGAAAGCCGGCGCCGCACTCCCGGTCCCGGTTGAAATCTCCGGCGGGCGCTACCGGATTTCCCTCAAGGAGATCCAGGAGAGCAATGGCGGCCTTACCTCAAAGCAGGTGCTGCTGCCTTTTGTGCGCCGGGGTGAGTTTTATTCCCTGGAGGTGTTGTGCAATCACCTGCCGCCCTGGCTGGAGGCAGAATTGCTTACCGGCGGTTTAGCCGGCGAGGTTGAACATTTGGCCAAGGATTTGTTAAAAGTCACCATCGTCAAGCAATGTTGTAATTAACACTACAACAAAAATGGGACATTCCTCGCCGAGGAGTGTCCCATTTTTAATACTATCGGCCATGATTAGGTATTGCTTATTCTTCCGCCGGGCTGAAAAGGTTAATCCGGTAATTGGCCCCGTCCCACTCCAGACCCAGGCGCAGTTTTTGGCACAGGTCCCGCAGGGGCAGGTAGCTGCGGCCGTCAACAATCTGCATGGTTTCATCCGCCGGTTCCAAAGCAATTTCAGTTTCATGGCCGGGAAAAGAGCTGGCCAGGGTTATCAACCGGGCCTCCTCATCCCAGCGGATGGATAATTCCGGTATCACTTCAACCAGTGCCCTTAAAGGGACCATGGTGGCGCCCCGGCTGACAAAGGGCTTATCCTCCAGGGGCAGGTAATTGCCGTCAAGGGTTATTTCCGCCACCAGGGAGGGATTGCTCTGGTAAGCATACACCAGGCGGGAGATTTCCCGGATTACCCGCACCGCCTCGCCGTAGCCGGGGGTGTGACTGCTGAAAACCGAAAGTATATAGGGCCGGTCCGGGTGGACCACATGGGCCACATCGTTATACGTATTGGTGGCGGGCCAGTTGCCTATTTTGTTGGCCACAGGAACATCCGGCAGGGGGTGGGGAATGCGGTCGGTGTACACTGTATGGCGCAGGTAGCCCAGCAGTTTTTCTCCCCAGGCATTGGTTTCGGCAAACCGGACAGCTTCCTGCATGTACAGGGCCATATCCCTGGGGCAGGTGGTGCTGCGCTGGTGGTTAACCACCTCCCCGCCCAGGCTGGCCATGTAATCCTGGACCTGGCCCCTGCCGGCCAGATCCAGGAGCATGTTGGTAGCCACGTTATCACTATACACTATGCTGTACCGGACCAGTTCGTCAATGCTCAGCCTGGTGCCCAAAGACCGGCTTTGCAGGCGCCCGGTCCCCCCTTCCCGGTGCCTGGCGCGGAATTCCAGCTGGGCGCCGGGGTTCAGGGAGCCGCTGTCCACGGCCCGGAAGATATAAAGACTCAAGGGTACTTTAAAAGTGCTGGCGGCATGAAATTCAACCAACTGGTTAACACCACCTGTTGCGCTACTGTTAAGGTCTATGATATAAATTCCATAAGTCCCCTTTTGCTGCTCCAGGTAGGAAGTTAAATTCTCCTGCAGCGGGCGGTAGTCTATGGTTCGGTCCTGGGCGCCGTACACCGGAAGTGCCGGGCCAAACATCAGGAGCACGGTCAAAAAAGCAGCAGCATATAATTGATGAAAATTTTGCAATTACAAGATGCCTCCCTCGAGTATTCAGGAGTCAGGAGTCAGAAGTCAGGAGTCAGAATGAGAAAACCAGCGAAAACATTTGAAGATTTACTGGTATGGCAGAAGGCGCACCTGTTCGTACTTGCGGTTTGAATTCTGAATACCTGAATAGTTACAAAAAGATTTCCCTATTGGCGGCCGCATTCCTCCTTGATTCTAAAATTTATAATACCGGGGGTGAACGATCGTGTTCCGGGTAAATCCCATGAATTTTGTTAACCGAAAGCAGGTTCGCCGGCGGGTGAGTCAGTTGCGCCGGGACAATCCGGACCTGACCAACCGGGAGTTGTGCGATCTGATTATCAAGCAAAAATGTCTGAAGTGTGCCGCAGCGGGAACGGTTACCGCCCTGCCGGCGGCGGTCCCCGGCCTGGGCACCGTGCTGGCCCTGCTGGGCGGGACTTTTTTGGATATCTCCGCAATTAGTTACTTTATGAGTGAAATGATCCTGGAAATGGCCGTGGTTTATGAACGGGACCCGTCCATGTCCAGGGTGTCCAAGGAGGCTGTGTGGGTTTTTGCCTCGGCGGTGGGGTCCAATAAGTTCGGGCGCAACATCAGCCAGGCATCAATGCGCACCATGAACAACCAGGTGATGGTGAAAATGCTCCAGGATATTTTCCGTTCTCTGGGTATCCGGGCCACCCAGCGCAGTGTAGTAAGGATCATCCCCCTGTTGGGGGCCGGTATCTGCGGAGGCGTTAATTACCTGGTTTGCCGCAAGGTTGGCCGGATGGCGGCGGATTACTATGAATCAAACCAGGAGCATAAATGGAAGGGGGTTACCATAGACGTGTAACCCCTTTTTAAGAACAAATTCGCCTTCGGCGACCTGTGGGCTTACAACGCGGCTCATATTCGCCCCTTAAAATTGTCCGAGCTCGTTCGCCCTCGGGCTCAGTCAAACTCGGCGCTTCGCGCCTCAAACAGTTCCTTCGCTTATCC
>JBFMEU010000041.1:0-25344 GCA_040753155.1 Bacillota bacterium | reverse complement strand
TTCGACTTGCATGTGTTAAGCACGCCGCCAGCGTTCGTCCTGAGCCAGGATCAAACCCTCCATAAATATAGAAAGCTTAATTTCTGACTCGCGTTGTTTTACAGAATTACTCATTAAAGCTGTTCGCATTAAAGCTGTTCGCTTTGACGAGGTTTGTTTTTTAACATTCCGTTTCCACTGTTCAGTTTTCAAAGACCACGCTCTCGGATTTTTATGTTACCACAAAGGTTTTTGCCTGTCAAGAACGAAGTTGGGCTGATTTGTTGCGTAATCTTCTTAGAGCAGAAAACGCAAAGTACCGCGCATACCGATTGTCTGAACCGTATCCCATAAGGCAACGGTATACAGGGTGAGAATATTTAATAGATAGGCCAGGCGCATCAGGGTATACCACCCCTTTAAGGCATTCCAGTCTTTTGAGTAAGTTTTCACCTTTATCAAGAAGATTGTTTTTAAAAATTGACGCTGTGTGTTTTTAGTGCTATTATTACTGTTGTATTATTAGATTAATTAGTTGGATACTATCGTTTTATTTTGACACAATATTATGAAAATTTATACACAGTATCCTCAATTCATATAGCATATATTAACGGTATATATAACCCAAACTGGTCAATTTTGTTTAAGCGGTATAAATTTTGGTATCCCATTGGCCAGAATAATCCAGCCAGGGGGTGGTTTATTGAGAGAGTTCAACAGCAAGTAAACAGAATTTTTGAAGTTGTATGTAAATTAGACAGTATTATTTAGGGAGGGGAAGTATATCGTGAGGTGGAGCATTCCTTTTGCCGGGTTCTTTTTGAGCCTGATGGGTGGGATAGCCTACGCATGGGGTGTTTTCATTGTTCCTTTAGAGCAAAGATTTGGCTGGTCAAGGACCGAAGCCGCGCTGCCGGTATCCATATATCTGTTATTTTACACAGTAGGTATGCTTACTGGTGGGTACCTGCAAGATAGATACGGACCAAGAAAGATTGCCCTGGCCGGGGCAGCGCTATTCTTTTCTGCTTATATGCTGGCGCAGATGGTTGGAACCTATCCGTACTTATGGTGGTTATTATTGACTTATGGTATTATGGGCGGGACTGCTTCCGGTTTAGCCTACAGCGTTATCGTTCCGGCGACCAGGAAATGGTTTCCTGACAAGGCCAGCCTGGCCATGACCATTGGGGTGACCGGCTTCGGTTTAGCCTCTGTCTTTTTTGCTCCCTGGCTTTCAGCACTGATTGCAACCCGCGGAATTGAAGGCACTTTTCTTGTTCTGGCCATTGTAACCGGTTCGGTATCGCTGATAGCTGCAATGGTACTTAAGAATCCTGAACCGGGCTGGTCACCGCCTGGTTGGGTCCAGGCGACTCAGGCAGCTAATTCCATGTTTACACCAAAGATGGAGACCCCCCTGGGTGAGACAATTAAACAGCCATTATTCTACTTATTGTGGGTAGCCTTCGCCGCAATTATTTTCGGTGGGTTAATGGCCATGACACACGTCATACCCTATGGGCAAACGATAATTGGGCTGGATAGAGCGGATGCCGCGTATGCCATGGTCTTTTTCGGCCTGGCCAACGGCTTCGGCAGGACCCTCGCCGGCTTCATAGCCCAGCAGGTCGGACCTTTAAGAGTGATGCTGGTTACTTATTTAGTAACGGGTACGACGTTCCTTTTGTTCAACACTGTGGCAACGAGCAATACTACCTTATATGTCTGTGCGTTAATCTTAGGTTTTGGCTTTGCTGTTACCCTGGGGTTGTTCCCGGTCTTAACCAGCATCTCTTTTGGTGTTAAGAACCTGGGCGCTAATTATGGAGCAGTTATAACCGCTTTTGGCGCTTCCGCCATTTTTGGCCCTGTTGCGGGCGGTTATCTGTATGATATTTCTGGAACGTATATCGTACCTTTTACTATCGCGGGAGGGCTGACACTATTTGGTTGGACCATCTGTCTGTTTGCCCTCAAACTAAAACATAAACTGCCATAAATATCGGCTGCGGCGCAGTCGTTGTTGCTGGTGAAAAACCAAAATGGGGCCGGACTATCAGTCCGGCCCCGCTAAATTTGTACAACTTGATCATTCAACAACCTGCTGTGAGACTTCATCCCGGTGGTCATATGAATGACCACTTACATGGAGTTCGATCTTTACGCTAAAATTTTTCCTCAGACTCTAAAATCTTAGATTGCCGCTATATCCATCACTCATGCTTCAGGACTGTAAGAATCCCGTGGTTTCATCAAAGGAAACATGATCACATCCCTGATCGACGGTGAGTCCGTAAAGAGCATTACTAAACGGTCAATGCCAATACCCAGCCCTCCTGCCGGGGGCATACCGTACTCCAGGGCGGTTATGTAGTCATCATCCATCATGTGGGCCTCTTCATCTCCGGCCTGACGCTTTTCCGCCTGTTTTACAAAACGGTCTTTCTGGTCAAGTGGGTCATTTAGCTCAGAGAACGCATTGGCCATTTCCCGGCCGTAGATAAAAAGCTCAAACCTGTAGGTTAGCCCGGGGTGCTCTTTTTTTCTCTTGGCCAGGGGTGATATCTCCACCGGATAGTCGGTAATAAATACCGGCTGGATTAATTGCGGCTCGACCATTTCCTCAAATACTTTATTAAGTATGTTACCCCAGGAGTCGGTCTTGTCCACTTCCAGGCCAAGCCCTTTAGCTGCCTGATAGGCCTCCCCGGCTAAGCCCAACGTGTTAAAATCAAGGCCGCTGTACTGCTTTACGGCCTCCAGCATGGGGATTCTGGGCCATGGTGTGGTCAGGTTGATGGCCTGACCCTGGTAGGTCAGCCCGGTTGCGCCCAAAACTTCCAGGGCCGTTGCAACAACAAGCCCCTCTGTCAAATCCATCATTACTTCGTAGTCGGCATAGGCCTGATATAACTCTAACATGGTGAATTCAGGGTTGTGCTTGGTACTGATACCCTCGTTTCTAAAGTTGCGGTTTATCTCGTATACCTTTTCAAACCCTCCCACCAACAGCCGCTTAAGATATAATTCGGGGGCAATGCGCAGGTAAAGGTTCATGTCCAGGGCGTTATGGCGGGTTGTAAATGGCCTGGCATTAGCCCCCCCGGCAATAGGGTGCATCATCGGAGTTTCTACTTCTAAAAACCCCTGCTGCTCCAGGTATTTACGAATACTGCTTATAATTTTGCTGCGCAAGATGAATGTTCTTTTTACCCCGGGGTTGACGATTAAGTCAACATACCGCTGCCGGTAGCGTAAATCTATATCTTTTAACCCGTGCCATTTCTCAGGCAGTGGTCGCAGTGATTTGCACAGCAATTGAAGTTCTTCAACGGCTATGGTTATCTCACCCATACGGGTTTTAAAGACCTTGCCCTTTACCCCGATAATGTCCCCAATATCCAACCGGGTAAACAGGTTGTAACCTTCCTCCCCAAGATCATTCAGGCGCACATAGATCTGAATACTCCCGGAGCTATCCTGGATGTTTGCAAAACCGGCCTTTCCATGCCCCCGCCGGGCAATCATTCGACCGGCCAGTACAACCGGCCGGCCTTCAAAATCTTCAAAAACATTTAAAATATCGGCGACAAGATTTGTTCTTTCGTATCTGCCCCCATATGTTTCGAATTCCCGGGCTCTCAATTCCTGAAGTTTTTCCAGTCTGACCCGCATAAGCTCATTAAGGTCCTTTTCTTCAGTTCCAGCCAAGGGATTATTTCCCGGCTCGAAACCCTTTACATCTTTGGAACTGGTCATGGTATGCTCCTTCATAAATTATACGTTACTTAATATCAACAATCTCATATCTCAGCATCCCGGCCGGCACATTAACTTCCACCACGGAGCCCTTGCGCTGGCCTAAAATTGCCTTGCCCACAGGGGATTCATTAGATATCTTGCTCGCCCCCGGGTCTGCCTCAACTGAGCCCACAATGGTGTAGTCGAACTCGTCTCCCCACTCCAGATCTTTGATGGTTACAGTAGACCCTATGGAAACCAAATCAGTATCTAAATTCTCATCATCTATTAACTTGGCATTCCGCAACATCTTCTCTAACGTCAAAATACGGCCCTCGATAAAGGCCTGCTCATTTTTAGCATCTTCATACTCTGAGTTTTCACTGATATCTCCAAACTCAATGGCCTGCTTAATTCTTTGGGCCACCTCTCTCCTTTGCACTGACTTAAGTTGTTCCAACTCTTCTTCCAAGTTTCTAAGTCCATCTATAGTCAGAATAACTTCTTTATCCTTCATATGTTCGTCTCCTTACCTGATGAAGATTTTACTGAACAATATATGTTTTATACCGGCGCTTATGCAAAAAAAACGGGTTTGAGATACAGTATGGAGAATTTCTTTAATTAGAATTTAAGCACTGCAAAAACAAGCTTACCTGCAGTGCCTTGAACGAAACTTCATTCAGAGGGGGATTCAACCCCCTCTGAATGTTAGCCGAGTCCATACTGGACTTAACCGCCCTTTGAAACCCGCCGCCTACAGAGGCGGGGGTCTTAGGGCAGATTAGTTCAGTGATAAACTTTCCTCTCTTTTCAGAAACATTATATGTATGCCCCGGTGCTTTGTCAAGATATCAAGTCCCACCTTTAGGCGGGACTTGATTCTGCAAGGGACTGCCTGCGCAGGGCATTATCCTTAATTCTATTAATGTCTTGCATATCAACTGCCCGTTCAAAGCTGCGAAAACCTGCCAGCTTAAAGCCATGCTTTGCCGCCAGCCGGCATGTTTCCTCCACCTGCTCCACAGTTATGTCCCTGCCCAGCGAAAAACTTTCGTAACGCCCTTCCAGGGCCAACATCATTGTCTCGGCCATACAAGCATAGGCCATGCCCGGAGGAAAACCAAAATTAAAATTAAAGTTAACGTCCCCGGGCACTTCCACCACCCCTCCCTCAATTACCAGAACATCATCCCGCTGCTCGGCCACTTGCTTTGAAACATTGCGAGGGCGGCTGACATCACAGACCACTGCGCCCGGGGCCAGATCTTCAGGTCCAATCAGGATATCGACAGCGCTGGTAACTGTAATTACCAACTGGGCATTTTTCATGGCCCTCTTTATATCAGAAGTAATCTGCACAGCCAGTCCTGTTTCATAAAGAATTTTTTGGGCCACTTCCTCCAGGCGATCCTTATCCCTGGCCACCAGGGTAAGATTTTTTACATCTCTGGCCAGCATCAGGGCGCACACTTTGCCAATTGAGCCTGTTGCTCCAATAACAACTGCATTAAGCTTTCTTATATTGTGGCCCATTAGCTTTGAGGCTTCTTTAGCCCCCTCAATAGCAGTAGCCACCGTATAGCTGTTTCCCGTAGTTACCGCAATGTTTAAATTTCTGGCCACGGTAATACCAGCGTCACCCACCACAGAGGTAAAGGCGCCCAATCCAACTATCCGGGCTCCCAGTTTTTCAGCCAGTCTGCCACTTTGGATAATCCGCCGGGTCACAAAATCGGCAGGCAAAGTTACCATCTGCCGGGCGGTAAGAGGGCAGCTTACAAACCAGCCGCCGGCCCTGGAAAACGCAGATTCAACACCGGTAATACTGGACACCTTAAGGGGCGGAATCAGTTGGACCGCCTTTTCCACCAACCTTTCAGGCAGTCGCGCGGCAACAGGGAATTTCCTGGCCACATCACCAACATCCAGCGGGTGAATTATAAATGCGAATTTTTGCATCTCTGACCTCCTAAATGGAGCTATGTTTTAACACTACAACGCAGTTTCAATATTAGCGGAGCCATGGGGACGGTTCGAGCGTCCCCATGGCTCCGCGCAGGGACGAAGGGAAGACGATGGAACCGTCCCCTAAGCGCAGCGGGCATATCGAAAAAAGCTATATTACGTTGCAGTGTTAATTACCCTGACCAGACTAAGTATATCTCCCGGGGGTATATGTTTGTCTTCCAGAATGGGGGATTCCCCTATCTCATACCCGATTACCTCTTTATCTAAAACAGCTTCAATTATTTTTATCCTTTTGTTTGAACCTATAAATATCACCTGGTCAAAAGTATGAATGAGCGCAATCAATTCCATTATCGAGTCAAATAAATCAATTCCGGACTTATTGCGCACAAATTCCCAGCGCTCGTGTTCATTTAATAGCAGGATAAAATCTACACCTTCCGCCTGCAGGGCCTCCTCCAGTTCATCCTTATTCGCCACCGGAAACCCGAGCACGGCCAACCGCCGGCCTTTCCTGACCTCGGCCAGACTCTCCAACCTGCACACCAACGTCCTGTCCAGACCCAGGCGGGAGGCAACTTCAGTCTGGGAAAGTCCAGCCGACCGCAGGTTAAAAATTTCAATAATAATACTGTTTAGCTTGCGTAGACTGATAACTTTACCACCCATGCGCACCAAATCCATAAAACACCTCTAAACCCCCATGCCCCTGCGGGGCGCGATTATATTTGAAAATGCTGTTGCAGAGGCTATTTCCTCATCAAAACAAAGGGTAAAAGCCCCTGTTCTTTGTGCACAACACTGTGTACAATCAGTTTATATTTTAACATTTATTGGTCCAAAAGACAACCCAACCACCTAAAATTCGTGCGCTAACTATAACGCCGCGCCTCTGCCGGGTTTGCTGAATACTTGCAATTATGTCCGCGAACAGTTGTCAAACATTGAACGAAACTTCATTCAGAGGGGGATTCAACCCCCTTTGAAGGTTAGCCGAGTCCATACTGGACTTAACCGCCCTAAGACCCCCGCCGCCTACAGAGGCGGGTTTCAAAGGGGGAATTAGTTCAGTGATTAATATGTCTGGCCGGCAGCTGGAATTAGAAGCTCCGACATGACAGCATCAATCTCCAGGGCCGACTCAGCTTTGTTTGCCTGCTCCCGGGCCCGGGCCGCGCCTGGCAGTCCTTTCATGTACCAGGAAGCATGCTTGCGCATTTCCCGCACGGCCAGATATTCACCCTTGCTTTCCATTAACAATTGTAAATGACGTCGTGCTGTTTGGATTTTTATATATGCCGGCGGCTCCGGAATTATCTCACCGGTAACCAGAAAATGGACCGTTCGTTGAAAAATCCACGGGTTGCCCATGGCAGCCCGGCCAATCATAACTGCGTCGCAGCCGGTTTCCTCCAACATGCGCCTGGCATCAACCGGCTGCTGTATATCGCCATTGCCAATGACAGGCGTCGCCACAGCTTCCTTAACCTGCCTTATTATATTCCAGTCCGCCTTGCCGCTATAAAACTGGTTTCTGGTACGGCCGTGCACCGTTACCGCCTTAGCCCCGGCAGCAACCACCAGCCGGGCCAGCTCTACGGCGTTAACCGATCCCTCATCCCAGCCTTTGCGCATTTTCACCGTTACCGGAATCGACCCGGCCTGCCTGACAACCTCCTTTACAATGGCCGCAGCAAGTTCCGGCTGTTTCATCAGGGCGGCTCCTTCACCGTTGCGCACTATTTTTGGTGTGGGACAGCCCATGTTAATGTCAATAATAGCAGCGCCCCGTTCGGCCGCTAGGACAGCCGCCCTCCCCATGTACTCGATGTTGCTGCCAAATATCTGTACGCCAATAGGGCCAAACTCGTTACGAAAATCAAGCATTCTTTCCGTGCGCGGGCTGGCATGAAGAAGGGCCTGGTCACTGACCATCTCAGTAAAGACCAGGCCACATCCATGTTCCCGGGCCAGAATCCGGAAGGCCCGGTCGGTAACCCCGGCCATAGGCGCTGCCACAACCTGGTTACCCAATTCAACGGAACCAATTTTCAACATTCTTAATATCACCACATTTACAGGTATTCAGAATTCAGGAGTCAGAATAACCGTATATCTCATACTTCGGAAACGCCATGGTTGAACGAGACTTCATTCAGAGGGGGATTCAACCCCCTCTGAATGTTAGCCGAGTCCATACTGGACTTAACCGCCCTTTGAAACCCGCCGCCTACAGAGGCGGGGGTCTTAGGGCGGATTAGTTCAGTGATAAACGATAAACCGCAAGTACATACAGGTGCGCCTTCTGCCATACCAGTAAATCTTCAAATGTTTTCGCTGGTTTTCTCATTCTGACTCCTGACTACTGACTCCTGACTCCTGAGTAGTTACAAATATTATTTGTTTCTCTCGTAAATAATACGCAGGCCGTTTAAGGTAAGGAATTGGTCAACCCGGTCAATGGTCTTTGATTCTCCAGCAATCATTTCTGCCAGCCCGCCTGTGGCCAAAACAAGGGGATCCCCTTCCAGCTCGTTCTTCATCCGGCGCACAATCTCGTCCACCTGCCCGGCAAAACCAAATACTATGCCTGACTGCATACTGCTTACAGTATTTTTGCCGATTACTGAAGGGGGGCGGATCATTTCAACCCGGGGCAGTTTGGCCGCCCTGGCAAACAACGCCTCGGTGGAAATACCGATACCCGGGGCAATTGCCCCGCCCAAGTACTCACCCCTGGATGAAATAGCGCAAAAGGTGGTGGCCGTACCAAAATCCACAATAATTAAAGGACCCCCGTATTGCTCGTATCCTGCAACTGCATTAACAATCCTGTCTGCGCCTACTTCCCGGGGATTTTCATACTTTATGGCCATGCCGGTCTTCACCCCCGGGCCGACGAAAACATAATCAATCTTAAGGTATTTCTGGCACATCTGCTCCAGGGTATGGTTCAGGGGAGGCACCACAGAGGAAATCACAAGGGCCTGGACACTGGAAAATACCAGCCCCGAGGAAGTAAAAAGGTTTTTTAATAACATGCCATATTCATCTGCCGTACGATGTTTGACGGTGGATATGCGCCAGTGCTCCACCAGGTCGCGATTATTAAAAACCCCCAGAACTGTGTTGGTATTACCCACATCAAAAACCAAAATCATCTTGCACCAACCTGCCTTATCCTAATCTCCCTGGACTTCCAAAAACCTTCTGAGATCTATGCGAAGATAAAATCCAAGCGCCACCACTGCCGGTGTCTTCTTCTCCATCACAAGGCCATTATACTCAAATAGCCAATAATAATCTATATCCAAACCCTTAAGCTAATGACCATTTTTTAGTAAGATCAAAGGCCGGCTTACTATTCAGGGATTCAGAATAACCGTATATCTCATACTTCGGAAACGCCATGGATAAACCGCAAGTACAAACAGGTGCGCCTTCTGCCATACAAGTAAATCTTCAAATGTTTTCGCTGATTTTCTCATTCTGACTCCTGACTCCTGACTCCTGACTCCTGCTTACTTTACCGACCCAGGTCTTTGCTTAAAACCCGGCAGTCTCTGCAGTACAGCGCCGGCAAGGCCGGCCGCCGCGGCAGCCTTAATAATGTCCCAGATTATAAAAGGTATGAATCCAATCTGAATAACTTGCCAGGCAGAAAAGCCTTTACCCATATAATAATTAAGCACCACATAAAGATAGGGCAGGCCGCACAGGTAAAGTACCGCCACACCGGCAACCGAAGCTGCAAAATACCTGAAAAATGCCTTCTTTTGGCCCTGTCCGGCTAAAATTCCGGTTACGTAGGCAGCAGCGATGTATCCGAGAATAAATCCAAAGGTAGGCTGCAAGACATATCCCGGGCCGCCAAAAGGCGGCCTTTCAAAAACGGGCAAACCAATCAGACCAAGCAGCGCATAGACCAGCATGCTCAAGGCAGCCAGGCGTGGACCCAATAAAATCCCGGCCAGCAGCACCACAAAGGGCACCAGACTGAAGGGAACAACAGGGCCGATGATATTTATCATAACCGCCGCAACCACCGTCAGGGCGGCAAAGAGTGCCGTTAAAACTACATCCCGGGCAGAAAACTGCATAAAAAAACTTCCCCCTTTGTTAACTATATAAAAGATTATGGTTTACAATAGGCTTAAAAATTTAGCTGCGCAGGGAAACCTCCCCGGCAATTAAACAACGCAACTCACCTCCGGGAGTCCTGACCAGCAAAGCCCCGGATTCATTTACCCCTTCAGCATATCCATCCCACCTTTCCTTTAATGTATGCACTGTAACCGGGCAGTCAATGGTAACACACATCTCCCTCCACTCGGTCAATAGAGGAGCAAAGCCCTGGTTAAGCCAGGTCAGGTATTTGTTTTCCAATTCATCAAGTATTGCTTTTAACAGGGCCAGCCTGGAGAAAATCTTTCCCGCCTCTATACACAGGGAGGTGGCTATAGTTGACAGCTCCGGGGGGAAGTCCTCCCGCCTGATATTTACGTTTAGTCCAAAGCCAACAACCGCGTAGTTAACCCGGTCCATATCGGCGCTCATTTCCGTTAGGATACCGCAAATCTTTTTCCCGCCGGCTAACAGGTCATTGGGCCATTTAATACCCACCGGCAGTAGTGTTTCCCGGCGTAGCGCCCTGGCCAGGGCCACCGCTGTAATCAGGGTCAACTGGGGAACATCCGCCGGGCTGACAGCCGGCCTCAAAACCAGTGAAGCCCAAATTCCCCGGGCATGCGGGGCAAACCAACCACGCCCCAGCCGCCCCCGGCCTCCGTTCTGCTCCTCGGCTAAAACCAGCGCCCCTTCCGCACAGCCTTCCCTGGCCAAATCCTTGGCCACTGCATTGGTGGAGCCAAGACTGTCAAAGTAATGAATTTGCCGGCCTAAGATGGTCGTTCCCAAATCACTCCTTACTTCTTCCGGGTACAGGCGGTCAGGTGATGATTCCAGCCGGTACCCCGCATTGGTTTGGGCTTTGATTATGTATCCATCTCCTCTCAAAGCGGAGATATGCTTCCAAATGGCAGCTCTGGACACCCCCAGCTGGCGGCAAATAAGCTCGCCTGATATAAACTCCGGGGCGTTATTTTTTAGCAGCCGTAAAATTTCACCCTTCATAACAGATGATCACCTTTTTGCTAGACATTGTAAATATTTTAGCCCGTTCTCCAAGCATTGTCAACCACACTAATCAGCCCGGTTCACTTTATTCTTTGGTCGATACTTGGGCTTTCCCAGATCAAGACTTATGTCCAGAGCAGGGGCCGAATGGGTCAGAGCGCCCACTGAGATTACATGTACACCGGTGGCGGCAACAGCTTGAATACGATCTAAACTTATGCTCCCGGAGGCTTCAATAACTGCTTTGTTACCGATCAGGGCAACCGCCTGGCGCATGGTGTCCAGATCCATATTGTCCAGCATGATAATATCAGCACCGGCAGCCAAAGCCTCTTTTACCCCTGCCAGGTCCTCCACCTCCACCTCCACCTTCATGGTATGGGGCGCCAATTGCCTGGCCCAGGTTACCGCCCGGGCAACACCACCGGCAACTTGTACATGGTTATCCTTCAACAATACGGCGTCATACAGGCCAAAGCGGTGGTTATGCCCGCCGCCCATGCGGACTGCGTACTTTTCCAGGAGCCGCAGCCCGGGCGTGGTTTTACGGGTATCCACAACCCTCACCCGGTAGGGCTTGACAGCTTCAACCAGGCGGGAGGCAAGAGTGGCAATGCCGGACAGCCGCTGCAAGAAATTAAGGGCCAGCCGTTCTCCCGTAAGAATAGACCTGGCCGGGCCCTCCACCATGGCCAGCGGCGTACCGAGGACAATTACATCCCCGTCGGCCGCCTGTGGCTGAAAGTCAACCGCAGGGTCCAGATGCCGGTAAACAGCCTCCGCTACCGGCAGGCCGGCAACAATACCGGCTTCCTTGGCCCAAATATGGCCGGTGGACCTGTGCCCGGACGGCACAACGCTCAAGGTGGTGATATCACCGGTACCGATGTCCTCGGTCAGGCAGCGCTTGATTATTTCATCCAACCGGGTTGTATCCAGCATGTTTCCCTCACCTGCTAACGCTTAAGGATTAGGTGTTTTCGCCAGCGCTCCAGGGGGTTGGGGAAATCTGAGCGGGAATGCCCCCCCCTGCTTTCGGTGCGCAACAGCGCGGCCTCAGCAATTAGTTGCCCTACCAGCAACATATTATGTACTTCCATACCGGCGGACATAGTTACTTCATGCTGCTCCAGGTAAGACCACTGCTCGAAAAAGTCCAGAGCGCTGCGCAATCCCCCTTCACATCTAACCGGCCCCACAAATTTACCCATGATGCACTGGAGCTGGCGCCGCAGGCTCTGATAATCAACCGGTTCCATCTCTTTCAAGCAGTTATTAATAATGGGCTCAAAGACCGGGAGATCATTCTTCAGGTAATTATTAACCCTGTCTACTATGCGCCCGCCAAAAACCAGCCCATCCAGCAATGAATTGCTGGCCAGCCTGTTGGCG
Organism: Bacillota bacterium; assembly: GCA_040753155.1. GTDB lineage: Bacteria > Bacillota > Desulfotomaculia > Desulfotomaculales > JBFMEU01 > JBFMEU01. Next base: position 13,119 of record JBFMEU010000041.1, on the reverse strand, counting down.
CCGTGCACCCCCGGACAGGCCACCTCACCGCAGGCATATAAACCGGTAATATTAGTTTCCCCGTATAGATTAGTCTTTACCCCACCCATCATGTAGTGGGCGGCCGGGGCTACCGGGAGGGGGTCCCTTGTTATGTCAAGCCCATAAAAGGCGCAGGTCTTATTAATATTTGGAAAGCGCTCCAGCACCAGGGAACGCTCAAGGTGGCTCAGGTCCAGATACACATACTCTTTCCCCGTCCGGGCCAGCTCTTTTAATATAGCCCGCACCACCACATCCCTGGGGGCAAGTTCAGCCTGACCATGATATTCAGGCATAAAACGCTCCCCCCGGGAATTGCGCAAGTATGCGCCTTCACCCCTTACGGCCTCGGAAATTAAAAATCTTGGCGCGCCCGGCAATAACAAAACCGTGGGATGAAACTGCACAAACTCCATATCCATAACCTCGGTGCCGGCCCGGTAGGCCATGGCAATACCGTCACCCGTGGCCACATCCGGATTGGTGCTGTGGTCGAAAAGCTGCCCCAAACCTCCCGTACAAAGAATCACCGCCCGCCCGGTCAGGGCCCGAATCCGGCCGTCCCGGCGGTCACAGGCCAGGATCCCGTAACAATGACCCCGCCGCACCAGCAGGTCAATGGCAAAGTCATTCTCCAGCACCTCTATGTCAGGGTGAGCCCGGGCCGCCTCGGTAAGCACCCGTTGTATTTCAGCTCCGGTGGCATCTCCCCGGGCATGCAAAATCCGGCGCCGGCTGTGGGCGCCCTCCCTGGTCAGAGCCAGTTCCCCGCCCACCCGGTCAAAGCGCGCCCCCATGCGGATTAGCTCCTCTACCCGGCCGGGGCCCTCGTTTACCAGAATCTCAACGGCATCCAGGTCACATAAGCCCGCCCCGGCCACCAAAGTATCCTCCAGGTGCAATAACGGGGAATCACTGCTCCCAAGGGCGGCGGCTATACCCCCCTGGGCCTTGTCGGTACTGCTGTCCAGCATGGACTGCTTGGTTAAAAGCAATACTCCGATCCCTTTATTGGCCGCCGCCAGGGCAGTATATAACCCGGCAAGGCCACTCCCGATGACCAGACACTCCCGGTCATCCCAGGGCAATTCCCGGGTATCAAAGTTAACTAAATATTTCTGGGTCATGCCCGCTCCCCCCGTTTTAACCGGCTGCCAGCATTTTTTCCAGGCACCTCAAGGCCCGGGTTCTAATTTCAGAAGGTACGGCAACCCTGGGCTCCAGGGTCAGCAGAGCCCGGTGCACCTTTTCCAGGGTGGTGGCCTTCATGTTCCGGCAAACCATATCAGCAGAGGCTTCATAAAACTTTTTACCGGGACATTGCTTTCGGAATTGGTGCATTATACCTACTTCAGTGGCAACGATAAATTCGTCATGGGAGCTCTCCCTGGCATAGCGCAGCATACCCGTGGTACTGCTAACATAATCCGCCAGCGCCACCACTTCCGGAGTACACTCCGGGTGCGCCAGTAAAAGTGCCCGGGGATAACGCTCCCTGGCAGCCAGGACTTCCTTAACCGTCAGGTTGTCGTGAATGCAGCAAAACCCATCCCAATACATCATGTCCCGGCCGGTCTGAGCCGACACATTCATACCAAGATTGCGGTCCGGCACAAACAGAATAGGCTTGTCCGGCGGAAGCGAGTTTATGATCCTGGCCGCGTTGGCCGAGGTGCAGGCAATGTCACTCTCCGCCTTAACACCGGCGGTGGTGTTAACGTAAGAAACCACTATCACCCCTGGTATTTCCCGCTTTCTGGCCCGCAGTGCGTCAGTCGTAACCATATCGGCCATGGGACAGCCGGCCTCCGGGTCGGGTAATAAAACAATTTTTTCGGGAGACAAAATGGCGGCGCTTTCAGCCATGAAGTGAACACCGCAAAAAACTATCACCTCGGCGCCGGTGTTGGCCGCCCACCGGGAAAGTTCCAACGAATCACCCACATGGTCCGCAATTTCCTGGACTTCCGGCGCCTGGTAGACATGACTTAAAATAACAGCCTTGCGCTCAAGCTTCAAGCGCTTTATTTCTTCAATCAGCTTTTTATTATTGGCTGGTTCCGGCATAAGTCCCAACTCCCCCAAAGGCTGTCGTTTTTTATTGACTGATAGGTTGTTTTACAAAAGGATGTTACTATTCAGGTATTCAGAATTCAGGATTCAGAATGCCCCGAGAATATGCTTCCAGCAATGTTTTCGCTGGTTTTCTCATTCTGACTCCTGACTACTGACTACTGACTCCTGAGTAGTTACAAAGGGATACTTAATTGTAACCAGCACACCTGACCTTGTCAAGAAATCACACCCGGTCAGCCCTTCTGACCGTGAACTTCCTCGTTTAATAACCGGAATACTCTGTTTTTTTCGTCAACAATAACCACGGTTGGCTTGAATTCCTTGGCCTCGGCATAATCCATCAGCGCATAGGTAATGATAATCACAGTATCACCGGGCTGAACCAGGCGGGCCGCCGCCCCGTTCAGGCAAATCACCCCGGAATCCCTTGGCCCGGGTATGGTGTAGGTTTCAAATCTGGCCCCGTTATTGTTATTTACAATCTGTACTTTTTCATGGGGCAAAATGCCGGCCGCTTCAAGAAGCGCCTCATCGACGGTGATACTGCCGACATAATTCAGGTCGGCCTGGGTAACGGTGGCCCGGTGAATTTTTGATTTAAACATGGTTACAAACATGTCCTATTCCTCCACTATGGTGTTGTCGATTAACCTTGTGTTGCCAAACCGCACCGCTACGGCAACTAAAGCCTGCCCGCTTATTTTGGCACATGGTTCTAAGTCAGGGAGGGAAAGCACTTCAACATAATCTATGGCCGCCCGTGGCTCCCTGCTGATTATTGCCCGCACCAGTTCTTCCAGCCGCGCCCCCTCAAGAATCCCTTCAGAGACCGCCCTTTCCGCCTCCTGCAGGCTCCGGTACAGCACCGTGGCTGCTTGGCGGTCTTCCGGGCTCAGATAAACATTACGGGAGCTCATGGCCAGCCCGTCCGACTCCCTGACCAGGGGTGCGTTTACTATGTTCAGGTCCATGTTAAGATCCTCCGCCAGGCGCTTTATTACCAGTACCTGCTGGGCATCCTTCTGTCCGAAATACGCCCGGTGGGGCCGGACTATATTAAACAGCTTGGTAACCACCGTGGCTACGCCGCGGAAATGACCGGGCCGGCTGCGGCCACACAGCGGCTCTGTGATTTTTTCAACATTAACCGTGGTGTAAAAATGAGGGGGGTACATTTCAGCCACATCCGGCGCAAAAATAATATCGGCGCCGGCTTCTTCGGCCATGGCAACATCTCTGTCAAAATCCCGGGGATAACTGGCAAAGTCTTCCCGGGGGCCGAATTGCAGCGGGTTAACGAAAATGCTTACCACAACCAGGCCGCATTCCTCTTTGGCCCGGCGCATTAGAGACAGGTGCCCCTCGTGAAAATAGCCCATCGTGGGCACGAAACCAATTATTCCGCCTTCCCGCCGCACTTCCTCCACCAGTGTGCGGATACCGGCAATTGTATTGATAACCTGCATGTCGTCCTCTCCCCGATAACTTGTATCTTTGAATTTATTTTAGTTGCTTAAGAATTTCTTCGTCCATGGTAAAGCCGTGCTCCGGCCCCGGAAACGCCCCTGCATTTACCTCATCCCGGTATGCCTGCAGGGCCTGGTTAATGTTTTCCTGCAGGTTGGCATAGCGCTTGGCAAACTTGGGGCTGAACCCGCCCAGCAGGCCCAGCAGGTCATGGGTAACCAGTATCTGTCCGTTACAGTGGGGCCCGGCGCCAATGCCGATGGTCGGCACATCCAGTGTTTCCGTAATCATTTTGGCCAGTGGCGCGGGCACAGCCTCCAACACCAGGGAGAACACCCCGGCCTCCTGAATCGCCCGGGCATCATCAAGCAGTTTCCGGGCTGCGGCCAAATCTTTACCCTGAACCTTGTAGCCCCCCATTTGGTGCAGGGACTGGGGTGTCAGACCAAGGTGGCCCATCACCGGAATACCTGCGGCGGTAATGGCCCTGATGGCGCCGGCTACTTCCTGCCCGCCCTCCAGCTTAACAGCCCGGGCGCCGGCCTCCTGCAGGAAGCGCCCGGCGTTGCGCACCGTTTCCGCCAGTGAGATGTGGTAGGAAAGAAAGGGCATATCGCCGACTACCATGGCCCGGCTTACCCCCCGGGTAACCGCCTTGACATGGTGAATCATATCATCCATGGTAACGGGAATAGTCGACTCATAGCCGAGCATCACATTGCCCAGTGAATCACCCACCAGAATGGCATCGATACCGGCAGCGTCCACCAATTGGGCCATGGGGTAGTCATAGGCGGTTAGCATAGTAATCTGCCGGCCGTCCTTCTTGTATTGCCTGAATGTGGCGGTGGTAACTTTATCCTTACTCACGGCAAACCCTCCTCAAATATTTGCTTTAACTCAGCGGCCTGCTCACTGCTGATGCTGCCCTGCTCCAGGGCAACATCCACTGTGTACCGGCCCAGGCGGCAGTACAAATCTGTCTCCAGGCCACCCGCGTCCTTGAAGGCAGCCAGGTGATCCTCCAGGGTGGCGCCGTCGCCCCGGGCCACCGGCCCGGTAAGGGCCGCCACCGGCCCAACCCGGCCAATGTTATTAACCGTCCCCTCCACCAGGGGCAGCAGGGCCTGAAAAGCCTCCTTGCGGTCAAGCCCAAACCTGCCGTAAAGTCCGGTGGCAAAGTGCATTATGGCCACCAGGTAATTTGACGCAATGCAGGCTGCAGCATGGTAAAGCGGCTTGGCCCCGGCAGCCAGGGAAAAACCACGCCCCCCCAGGTCTTGAATTACTTGCCAGGCTGTTTCCATGGCCCTCTCATCACCCTCCAGGGCAAAATAGGAGCCCGGCAGGTTCTCAATAGCTGTTTCTACCCCGGCGAAGGATTGTAGCGGGTGGATACTCACCGCCAGGGCCCCGGCCTCCCGGACACCCCTCAGTATCGATGACGGGTGGGCACCGCTGGTATGAGCCACGATCTGCCCGGGCTTAAACCCGCACCCTGCGGCAATATCAGCTGCAACCTGACCGATGGCCCTGTCCGGCGTGGTAATAAAAACCAGCTCCGCAGCAGCAACAGCCTCCAGGGGCAGCGAAAAGGCCGGGCAATTAAGGCGCTCCGCCAACTTTTCCGCTGAAGCCGGAGTTCGGCTGGCCACCCCCACAACAGAATAACCTTTGCTTTGCAGCAAAATGCCCAGTGCGGAACCAACCTTACCGGCCCCCACGATGGCTATCGCCGGCCTGCTCAAGATACTCATCCCCTTTTTAATAAGTCCTATCCGGAAACCGATCTCACCATCATGAGTCACTCTCGGGGCATTCTGACTCCTGACTCCTGACTCCTGACTCCTGACTCCTGACTCCTGACTCCTGAGTAGTTACAAACAAAAAACTCCTCCGGACAAAAACAGGGAGGAGTTTAAGATCTTAAATTCCCCGTCTTGGTCCAAATCCGGCTCCAAGCGGCTTGATTTGCAATTTAACCAGATCATAGTACCATCAAGGTGCAGTTCTTGCGGATACTGCCCTTACGCCAATGATTTTACCATAGCCCGGTATAATCTGCAATTCTTTTTAGAATTATCTTAATTTGTTTGAAGATAAAAGTTGTAACTACTCAGGAGTCAGGAGTCAGAAGTCAGAATGAAAAAACCGGCGAAAACATTTGAAGATTTACTGGTATGGCAAAAGGCGCACCTGTTCGTACTTGCGGTTTATCGTTTATCCATGGCGTTTCCGAAGCATGAGATATAGGGTCCGTTCTGAATCCTGAATTCTGAATACCTGAATAGTAACTAAAAATTAACAGGCACTTACTTGGTAATTGACTGCCAGGGCTTGTTGATGATAAATTGTAACCAAATGCTTATGGAGCAAATGATGGCCATATATATAATAAACAATAACACTAATTACCTGATCAAGGCTGGCCTGCTTATTCAGCCTGAAGATGCAACGCACCGGACAGGTGTTATGCTGGAGATAAAAAGGGGCCTTATTACACACATATACCCTGATAGTCAGGCCCAGCCAAACGCCAGTGAGCCTGCAGAGATGATCGACCTTTCCCCCTATACCCTTATGCCCGGCCTGATAGACTGCCACGTGCACCTGGCCCTGGACGGTGAAAACTTCAAGCACGCCCTGGCCAGGTGGGACCAGGGGGACGAACTGGAGCAACACCTGACCAGAAGCCTGAAAGCATACCTGGGACAAGGTATCCTTGCCGTCCGGGATGGTGGCGATGCCCGGGGCCTTGCTTTAAAATTACGCCACCAAGTAAGGGCGGGAAATACTCCGTCACCCCAGATTATTGCTACGGGCTGGGCCATCCGGCAGACCGGCCGGTACGGAGGCTTTTTAGGCCCCGGCCTGGCCGGGAAAAGTGTTGAAGAGGCGGTGGAGGAGGCCGCCGGGGCCGGCGCAGATCAAATTAAAGTTCTGGTATCCGGAATTGTGGACTTTAATACCTATGGCCGGGTGGGACAAGTCCAGTTCAACCTGCCAAACCTGTCTGCCCTGGTCCGTCACTCCCACCAGCTGGGACTGCGGGTTATGGCTCATGCCAGCTCCCGGGAAGCTGTGCGCCTGGCCCTTGAAGCAGGGGTTGATTCCCTGGAGCACGGCTATTTTCTTAGCCAGCAGTCCATTGACCTGCTGGCAGCCACCAAGACTCCCTGGATACCAACCCTGGCCCCGGTGGCCAACCAGCTGACACTCTGCAAACCTGAACTGGCTGAAATTATCAGCAAGACCTGTCGCCGCCAGCAAGAAATGGTGGCCGCAGCTGCTTCCGCAGGGGTTATCATCGGCATCGGAACGGATGCCGGAGCTGCCGGCGTAAGGCATGGGCAAGGTTTCCTCGACGAGGTCCGGCTGCTCCGGGAGGCAGGGCTCTCCCCGGCCCGGATCATTAAAGCCGCAACAACCGATGGAGCCCGCATTTTGGGCCTGGAAAGAAAATTGGGGCGGCTCCAGGTTGGTATGCCTGCTAATCTGATTGCCGTTGAAGGCAACCCGCTTATTGATTTAGCAGCCCTGGGAAAAGTGCGCCACACAATCATTACAATTTAAAGCCTCAATGAAGAAAACAGAATCAAGTAAGATCAAGCTTGCCGGCAGGTATAATTTTCTGCTCCGAACTTAATTGAGCAGCTAGTTCCGCCGCCCGTTTCCCGCCGGCCAGCTCCAGGTCCGGCTCAAGGTCGGCCAGGGGCACCATGACAAATGCCCGCCGCTGCATTTCCGGGTGGGGAATAACCAAATCCGGCTCATTCACCACCTGCCCGTCATACCAGAGAATATCCAAATCGATTACCCTGGGACCCCAGTGGATTGTTCTCAGGCGGCCCATCCGGTCTTCAATGTCCTGCAGCAAATACAGCAGATCAGCCGGCCTGAGTTTTGCTTCCAGCTCAAGAACAGTATTCAAAAACCAGTCCTGATAAACAAACCCCATTGGCTCGGTGCGATACAAAGGGGCCAGCCGGATTAATTTCAGCCGTTCGTCCCTGGCCAGTAAAACCAGGGACTGCCTGATATTCTCCTCCATATCGCCCAGATTTGAGCCAATCCCGATAAAGCAGCGCACACCTTTATTACTCATGGCGCCTCCTCCGCTCAATTTCTACCCCCATATAATCAAATATTCCGGCAATTGGCGCCTGGGGTTTTTTTACCCGCACCTTAACCCTGTAGACCCTGGGGTCATTTAATAACCCGGCGGCCACACGCTCAGCCACGGCCTCTATTAAATGACTGGGCGGACCGGTTACCACCTGCCGGACCACCTCATAAACATCCGCATAGCTGATGGTTTCATCTAAATTATCAGTAATCCCGGCCTTTTTCAGGTCCAGTTCCAGATCAACATCAACAATGAATCTTTGACCCAGCTCACGCTCCTGCCTCAGTACCCCGTGATAACCGTAAAACTCCATCCCGGCAAGCAAAATGCGATCCATATTATCACCGCCTCAACCGGACCGGCCCAGCATGGCATCAGTCATCCCGGCCACCCTGGCCATCTCCTTTACGTCATGCACCCGTACAATATCCGCCCCGTACGCTATCCCCAGGGCCACTGTAGCGGCAGTACCTTCAACCCGCTGGTCAATGGGCAAGTCAAGGGTTTTCCCGATCATTGATTTTCTGGAAGTGCCCAGCAAGATGGGTTGCCCCAGGGTTTTTAATTCAGCCAGGCGCTGCATTACCTCCAGGTTTTGCTCCAAGGTTTTCCCAAAGCCGATACCCGGGTCAACAATTATATTATGGCCGGGCACCCCGGCTGAACGGGCCAGACTAATGCTTTCTTCCAGGTAGCAAATTATATCCCCCATCAAATCACGGTATTGCGTACCCTGCTGATTATGCATTAAAACAACCGGCGCCCCGTACCGGGCTATCACCCCCGCCATGCCGGGGTCGGCCCGCAGAGCCCACTGGTCGTTTATTATTGATGCCCCGGCTTCCAGGGCCTGACGGGCTACTTCAGCTTTGTAAGTATCTACGGAAACAGGCGCGTCAAACTCTCTAGCCAAAACCTCCAGCACAGGCATCACCCGGCGCAGTTCCTCACCGGTGCCAACCGGCGTGTGGCCCGGGCGGGTGGACTCACCGCCCAAATCAATAATATCGGCGCCGTCAGCCACCAACTTATGGGCCTTCTCCACAGCCCGGGCGGGATCAAACCACAGTCCGCCATCGGAAAAGGAATCCGGGGTGACATTGAGAATCCCCATAATCAGGGTGCGCTCTCCCACAACCAGTTCGCGGCCCCGGCAGTTTAAAACCCGGTACGGGCGTTCCTCCAGGTTATTTAGCACATTCTGGATTGCTTCCGCCAGGCGCCTCAGCCCAAAGGGCTGACCCCGTAATTTTTTATTCAAATCACGGTATTGCCTGAGGGTACCCATGAGTAAAACATCGGTTTTCTCAACGGTACTGTCAACCACACCCCGGGCAACCGCCGCCTCCCCGCCTTTGCTGAGCATTTCCTGCTTTAAAATGTTAGCCTGCTTCGGTGACAGACCATAAACTTTTAGTACCCGGTGCACTGCCTTGGGCGCCATCAACCCAGCCCCGGCCGCATCAGCGCCGATAAGGGCGATTTCCTGAAAGGCCTGCTTCCGGCTGTCTATGCTTATATAGCGCACAGTAAATGACAAACTATACACCCCTCATGTTTACTCATATTGCCCCATGCATGTTCTAATAAATTAATAATTGCTTGCTTGTTTCCATACGCTGGTACTTATGGCACTCATACCGGGAATTACAGTTGGCGCAGGGCCGGGACAAATCGTCCGCCCGGGCCAGATAACTGCCCAGCATTCCCGCAGAGCCATCGTCCAAGCGGTGCTCCCTGACCGCCTGGCAAATCAACAACACCTCCGCAGCGGCAAAACCGGCCCGCTGTAATAAGGAAGCAGCCAGCCTGGCGCCAACAACCGCATGATCTTCATTCGTGTCGTACTCCCGCCAGCGGCCAATGTCGTGCAGTATACCGGCAGCATATACAATCTCCCGGGCCGTGGCCTGCATAGGTATCCCGTACTGCTCCATAAAGGGCTTCAGATCACCGGACTCCAGCAGCAATAGGTAAGTAATCCTGGCAACATCTACCATGTGCTGATAATCATGCCGGCAAAATTGACGATTCGCCTCACGCTGCTGAATCTGCCGCAAATAAGTATTATATTCAGCATCCTGAATAAGCCGGTTGATCCTCAACATCCCTGCCCCCAGTTGTACTATAATATAATTATTGCCGCTACCAGTTTGAATTACATTATATACTCTAGATCCAGTAAACTCAATCAGGCCTTGTATCAGAGAGCCATACCTCCCGGTTAAATATCGCTTTAAATAAAAACGCGCGCTTAATCAGTTCCCTCGGCGTGCGTGATTAAATACTATTATTTTTTGTCCCGGCCATTTTTATCACTGAACTAATCCGCCCTAAGACCCCCGCCTCTGTAGGCGGCGGGTTTCAAAGGGCGGTTAAGTCCAGTATGGACTCGGCTAACATTCAGAGGGGGTTGAATCCCCCTCTGAATGAAGTCTCGTTCAAGGCCGGTCCTTGAAGCACAAAAATAGGGGACTTGCCCCTATTTTAATTCCCTGATCTTTCTTTTAGTTTCTTTTCCCATTTACAACCGAAGGGATTGCCCTTCTCATCAATGCGAAACACTGTTTCATTGCTGCACTCCGGGCAAACCATTTCGGACCCCTTGGGGCCCTGACCACAGGGCATATCCCAACTGTGAGCGCAGCCGTCACAGCGGAACCTGCGCCTAACCACCTCAAAATGGCCGCCCTCAACCCTGATGGCCTTTCCTCCCACCAGGGCCTGAGCCACCTTGGATCTGGCCGAAGAAAGAATCCGGTGGTAGGTGGGGCGGGACACTCCCATTTTTTCTGCACATCCTTCCTGCTCCAACCCCAGCAAATCCTTTAACCTGATGGCCTCAAGCTCTTCTATGGCAAGACCCACTTCTTCCAACTCGCACAGAGGAACACCGACCGGTTTGAAAAAAGTTTGTTCTGGTAAAAACTCAACCCGTCTGCATTTCGGCGGTCTTGACATGTATTATAAACACTCCTATTCAACGAGGATTTCAGCCAATACTACAGCCTAATTATATGGTCAACATGAACTTGCGTCAATAACAAGTCGGTAATCAGCCCTAGTTGATTCCCGACTTAATCCAGGTATTCATCTTCGCACAGGCTGTAAACTCGAAATAAGTGCGACTAAGGTTTATCGGTCAGGGGACACACCTCTTTCGGAGGAATGTCCCCAACGTATGGGTCAAAACCCCACCTGAACCTTAGTCTTCTTTATTTGGCCACATAAAGGGGACCCTTTGCAGGGTCCCCAAACGTACTTGATTTGTTCTTTTAGAACAGGCCCAAAACTTTGCCGGTATCGGTGTCCACATCGATTCTCCGGTAAGCGGGGTCGGAACTGGTGCCGGGCATCAGGCTGATGCTGCCGGTCATGGGGCAGAGGAACTTGGCGCCGGCAAAAATTAGAACATCGCGCACCGGCAGGACCCAGCCCTTGGGCACACCCTTGGCTTCGGGCATGTGCGACAGGCTCAAGTGGGTCTTTACCATCATGGTGGCAAAATCCTTGTACTCGGGATTTTCTTCAAACATCTTGGCCTTGGCTTCTGCTTCCGGTGTCCAGGTTGCGCCATCAGCGCCGTATACTTCCTTGGCGATAACGTCAACCCGCTGCCGCAGGGGCATTTCCAGCGGATACAGGAACTTGAAGTCGACCTTGTCGTTGCAGGCGTCAATAACGGCATCCGCCAGTTCCAGGGCACCGTCGCCACCCTTGGCCCAGTGCTCGGACAGGGCGCAGCGTGCTCCGGCTGCCTCGGCAGCCCGGCGTACCGCGGCGATTTCATCCTTGGTGTCGGTATGGAAGGCGTTAATGCAGACCACCGGGTTGATACCGGCTTTCTTGAGGGTGTTGATATGGTGAACCATGTTCGCGCAGCCGCTTTCCACCAGACCGACATTCTCCTTGACATATTCCTCGGGAAGCGGGCGCCCGGCCACAACCTTGGGACCGCCGCCATGCATTTTGAGAGCCCGAATAGTGGAGGTAAGCACTGAAACATTGGGGGTTAGCCCGCTGAAGCGGCACTTGACGTTCCAGAACTTCTCGAAGCCGATGTCGGCGGCAAATCCGCTCTCAGTGATGTTATAGTCGAACATCTTCAGGGCAATGCGGTCGGCGATGATGGAAGACTGGCCGATGGCTATGTTGGCAAAGGGTCCTGCATGCACCAGAACCGGCTGATACTCGGCAGTGCACATAAGGGTCGGGTTAATAGCATTTCTCATGAAAGCGGTCATGGCGCCGGCCACTTCCAGATCCGAGGTGGTTACCGGATTACCTTTTTTGTCATAAGCCACAATGATCTTGCCAATTCTTTCCCGCATGTCCTTAAGGTCGGTGGCCACGGAAAGAATAGCCATAATCTCTGAACTCACGGCAATGGCAAACTTGGACTGCATCATGTAGCCATCCATCCGGCCGCCAATACCAATGATGATGTTACGCAGGGCCTGGGCGCAGAAGTCAATAATCCAACCCATCTCAACCCTGGTGGGGTCAACGTCCAAGCGGCGCAAATTACGCTAGGCCAGCTCGGCGTCATCATAATTGCGCTCATGCTGCATCCGTGCGGTAAGGGCGACCATGGCCAGGTTGTGAGCATTCATGATATCGTTCAGGTCACCGGTTAGACCCAGGGAGAACTCGGTCATGGGAATGGCCAGGGCGTTACCGCCGCCGGCGGCAGTACCCTTGATATTCATAGTGGGGCCGCCGGAAGGCTGGCGAATAGCTGCTCCGACATTCACACCCCGCTTGCCCAGACCTTCGGTAAGGCCCATAGTGGTGGTGGTTTTGCCCTCGCCCAGGGGGGTGGGGGTGATGGCGGTAACATTTATATACTTGCCGTCGGGCTTATCCTTAAGGCGGTTAATGATTTTCATGAAATCAAGCTTGGCAATTCTTCCGTAAGGGATAAGCTCATCCTTCTGCAAGCCCAGTTTCTCTTTCCACTCATCAGGCAGAGGCATGTTTTTCTCTGCCGCCTCGGCTATCTCAAAATCCTTCATCTTGGTTGCATCGTATGCCATTTTTCTTTCTCCTCCCTCGTAAATAGGCTAAACATTGAACATTAACCAATCTTAGAGCAGACTCCCCTCCCATCATTAATATTTAACGTATTGACAGGCCCATTGCGGACTTCAAACCATTGTTGCAAAGCCTAATAACAGTATTTCCAATTCCATAATCTAAAACTTATTTAATGAACTTATGCAGTTAAAATTTTAATAATCAATTCGCTGTATACAAAGAATTTCCTGCTAAGCTTACCAGTTTTTTAGTTGGTATGGTAAGTTTATTTATCACTGAACTAATCCGCCCTAAGACCCCCGCCTCTGTAGGCGGCGGGTTTCAAAGGGCGGTTAAGTCCAGTATGGACTCGGCTAACATTCAGAGGGGGTTGAATCCCCCTCTGAATGAAG
>JBFMEU010000040.1:0-25582 GCA_040753155.1 Bacillota bacterium | reverse complement strand
ACGAGACTTCATTCAGAGGGGGATTCAACCCCCTCTGAATGTTAGCCGAGTCCATACTGGACTTAACCGCCCTTTGAAACCCGCCGCCTACAGAGGCGGGGGTCTTAGGACGGATTAGTTCAGTGATTAATTGAAATACTCGTTCCTGATGACTTTGACATCTGTCATGTGCACTATCAGGACAACGCCTTTATTAATCAAAGTGGTCAATCCCCGGAGAGATCGATCGGCCACCTCCGGACCAGTGATGCTTACAATTTCAATATTGCTGGAAATTTCGCTTAAACCGCCGTATTTGCCCCTGACACCGCTTTTGCCTTTACCGTATATATCCTTATACACTGTAAACCCACTTGCCCCGGACTCTTCCAGCAACTTGACCACCTCATCCCTGTATACCTCTTCCACAATTATACTAATCCGTTTTTTATCAAAAAACATTACAGGACAAACCCCCTCCCTTTAAGGATAAGATTACTCCAACAGATTAATAAAGTAAATAGCCATATGATAGTAAATCGGAATGCCGAAGATCAGGTTGAAGGGCAGGGTGACACCTACGGAAGCGCCCAGGTACAGGGCCGGGTTTGCTTTGGGCAGCGATACACGCATAGCGGCAGGGGCTACTATGTAAGAACTGCTGGCGGCAAGTACCCCCAACAGGGTCGTGCCACCGACACTCAGTCCGGCGAAAACTCCGGTTAATATCCCCAACAATGCGTTGAACACGGGTGTGATTATTCCAAAAAACATCAGAAAAATACCAGACTTTTTTAGTTCCCGGATTTTACTGGCCGCGATTATTCCCATTTCCAGCATAAACATGCTTAGCATCCCCATAAAGATATCCTTGTAAAAAAATTTCACCGTATCCATTCCCTTCGGGCCTGTGATGTAGCCCACCGCCATCGCCCCCAGCAACAAAACAACACTTTTACTCAACAGCACCTGCTTTGCCACCTGACCAAGGGAAATTTCCTTTTGCGAAGAGCCGCTGGAACCATGATTTTTTGCCAAGGTGGCTAAAATCAGCGCCACGATGATGGCGGGTGTTTCCATAATGGCGGGCAGGCCGTTGATATAACCCTCATATTCCACCTGGATGCTGGACAAAAACGCAGCGGCCGCCATAAATGTAACCACGCTGATTGATCCATAGTGCCCGGCGATGGCCGCCGCGTCATCCGGTTTCAACCCGCCCAGACGCCGGAGAAGATAAAAAGAATACACGGGTATAAGCAATCCGAGCAAAATAGACCCCAAGACAGTGACAATAACAGAATTAAGCCCGGCTTCGGCTATTGCCACGCCTCCTTTGAAACCGATGGCTGTCAAAAGATAAATACTTATAAAATCACTGACAGCGCCTGGAAATTCCACTTTAGCTTTAAGCAGGACGATCAATAAGCCCAAACCAAAAAAAAGCACCACCGGCGAGGTCAGGTTCACCAACGCCAGATCAATCATATTTTCCATTTTTCATAACCTTTCTGTAAAAAATTAACGGTTTCACTACAATGTCTTTACAAAAAATAAGCAAAGCAACTCTTTCCCTGAGATAATTGGCAACCACACCAAAATCAGAAAGAGGTGCTTTGCTTGGTTACCAGTTATCGGTAATTTATCCCCTGATTGTTTCAATCATTTTCTCTGCTTTTTCCGGACTGTCAACCTTAAATAACAAATGTCCCATTTTCCGTTTCGGACTCATGCCGCCGCGCTTGCCATACAGGTGAACCTTCACACTTGCGGGAAAATCAAGCATTTTGTCCAACACAACGGGCAGGTCACTTCCCAGAATATTGAGCATAACCGCCGGAGTCATTAATTGCACAGACCCCAGAGGCAGACCGCAGACGGCCCTGATTAGCTGTTCAAACTGGGAGGTATAACAGGCATCCAGAGTATAGTGACCGGAATTGTGGGGACGGGGCGCCATCTCATTGATCAGCAGTCCCTCCGGCGTGACAAAAAACTCCACCGCCAGGAGACCCACCACCTGAAAATAACGGGCCGCTTCTTTGGCTATCTTTATCGCTGCAGATTCCGTCTGTGAAGAAATGCGGGCCGGAACCACGGTTATGCGGAGAATGTTCTCTTCATGGACATTTTCCGCCACGGGATAAACCGCCATTTCACCGGTTTGTTTTCTAGCCACAATCACAGAAACTTCATGGGTGAACAACACCTTCTTTTCCAAAACCCATTCAGCCGTTCCGGATTGCACCAGTGCGGAAGCATTATCCAATTCACCGGGGCTGTTTATTACAATCTGTCCTTTGCCGTCGTATCCGCTTTTGACGGTTTTCAGCACACCGGGGTAACCTAGCTCAGCCGCGCCTTTTTCCAAATCCTCGGAATTTCTGACCACACAAAACGGAACCACCGGAAAGCCGGCCTTCAGCAACTGCTGCTTTTCCATTATGCGATTTTGGGAAACTGACAGAATACGGCTTTTCTGCGGCAAATAATATTTTTTTTCCAGCTCCGCCACTACCTGAGCATCAATGTTCTCAAACTCATATATCAGAACATCCGACCTCTCCGCCAAACTTATCGCCGCATCCAAATCATCCAATGCCGCAACAATCTGATCGTCGGCCACCTGACCACAGGGACAGCCCGGGCTGGGATCCAGACAGATAAAATCATAGCCCATTTTCCTGCCCTCAATGGCAGTCATCCTCCCCAATTGACCGCCCCCAAGTATGCCGATGGTGGAACCAGGAAGGATTATTTTATCTGACATATTAGGACCACTCCCCGATTTCCAGTACCTGCTGGGCTGTATTGTTTCGGCGGACCTTAAGCCGCATACTGAGATTGTCATCATACAAAGCGAGAATCTGCGCTGCCATGAGGGCGGCGTTTTTCGCCCCGCTGGAGCCGATGGCCATGGTGGCCACCGGCACTCCGGCCGGCATCTGAACTATGGACAGCAAAGAATCCACGCCCTGGAGATATGGTGAAGGTATCGGCACACCGATCACAGGTAAAAGAGTTTTGGCTGCAACCATGCCCGGCAGATGGGCCGAACCCCCGGCGCCGGCAATAATCACCCTGATTCCTCTCTTGGGGGCGCTTTCAGCAAAACTGAACATCCAGTCGGGAGTGCGGTGGGCGGATACTATGCTTTTTTCAAAAGGAACGGACAACTCCTCCAAAACCAGGCACGCATCCTTCATCACCGTCCAGTCCGACTTGCTGCCCATGATAACCGCAACAAGGGATTCCACATTCACACCCCCCACCATAAAATATTTATTGGATTATTGACGGATATACCTGTATACAATGTCCAACAAAACAAAAACATCGATTGTTTCTAAACCAACCGACGTCAGACTGCTTTTAACGGATTGCGGCCCACCCTTTACAAAGCCTTCCAACTTTGATTTCACATGGTAAGAAAATCTATATCCCTTTCCATGACGAATATAAATACCCTTTCCCCCGTCTTGGTGCTTATATCGGTGTGCAAACTGACCATTTTGACAGAGGTTACTCTGATAAGTATTTTCTCCAGATCCGCACGTCCCTGCTCAACCAATTGCAGTCGCAACTTCTTAATTAGGGCCATGCCTTCCTTTTCACGGGCGAGAATCCTCTCCGCCTGAGATAAAACCCCCCGCATCGTAACAATAATCATATTGCGAAGAATATCGGTTTTGGCTTCCTCGGGACCCCGTCCCATGTAATCCTTTTCCCAACTAATCAAAGCCTTTGTAATTTCATCCTCCAAAAGACCCTTTGAATAAATCGCCATCCTCCCCTTGCAAATGCTCGCTCTTACGATCATTGCATCCATTTCAACTTATCCTAGGAAATTTAGTACCCCTAAAAAACGCTCAATCGCCCGGCAGCCCCTTGACATAGGGTTTCACCGTTTTGCTGCTGGTCCCTGCGAGAATAGCAGGGACCATATATTTAACATGTAAAATATAGCACTCCCCTTGAATTTTTGTCAAGGGGTTCGGTGCATTGGATGTAACGAAATTGGTTTCGGCCTGATTTCGCTAACAGTTTCATTTCGTTAAGCTATCACGCTGTATAAAATCTCGATATAAAAGGAACCCCCCCCCCACCCCAATTTCTTCCATTTCTATGGCAGATATCTGCAGAAACGCTTTCACCACGCGCGGATCAAACTGACGCCCCGCTCCCCGGCGCAGCAGCTCGATTGCCTCTGCAGCCATAATCCTTCTCCGGTAAGGCCTGTCAGTGATCATGGCGTCGTAAGTATCGGCTACACGGATGATCCGCGCCAGCAAGGGGATCTCCTCCCCTGCCAGGCTGTCCGGGTAACCCCCGCCGCTCCAGTCCTCGTGATGGTGCCGCACGGCCAAAACCACTGCCTCCGGCAAATCCCCCTCTTTTACGATGTCGGCTCCCATCACAGGGTGTTTCTTCACTTCCTCCCACTCCGCTTGATCCAAATGACCGGGCTTCAAAATGATGGTGTCAGCTACGCCGATTTTTCCTATGTCGTGCACCATCGCCGCCAGCAAAAGGTGCTCTTGTTGTTCCTGGGCCATGTCCAATGCCCTGGCGCACGCTACGGCAAGGCGGGCAACCCGCTCCGCATGCCCCCTTGTGTATTTATCCCTGTGCTCCTGGGCCGCTGAAAGGGAAAGAACAATCTTCAGGGACTGCTGACGCAGGGACGCGTGCAGACGAAGATCCGCCAGTGTTAAGCCTAACATCTCTGCCACGGCTGTCAGGAAGCTAATTTCATCCTCCGACCAAAGCCGTGGTATGGGAGAATATATCTTTAAGGTGCCTATAATATCCCCTCCCGCAAAAACCGGGGCTACAACAAATGCCTTCATCTCAGAGCAATAATAGGGCAACTTCAGGCCGGTAGCGGCAGCGTCCAGATCGTTCACAGATATCACCTTTTTTTCCTGGATCACTAAACCCAACAGGTTGCCCTCCGGCCGGACACGGCTAATTTTGTTAGTTAGCGCCTCACTAAGGCCCGAACTGCTTACCATCACCAGTTCGCCTGTTTTCTTGTCAAGCAGGCGCAACACACACCAACTACTGCTAATAAACTCCTCCACACCTGCCATGATCACTTTAAATGCGGTTTTTTCTTCCTGAGCGCATGCCATCTTCCATCTAAGACCAATCAATTTTTCCATCAAGAAAGCCTTCTTCTTTTGCTGTCGATAGATGTTGGCATTATGAAGCGCATGACCCAGAATGCCGCCAAGGTCAGTCAAAAATGCAACTAAATTTTCGCTGAAATACCCCGGCTGCCCCTTAACGGTCAATACTCCTATCATAGGCCCGTCCGCTGTTATGGGCACTGCCACCGCCGATCGACTCTCATAAGCGGTGACGGTCTGGCAGCAGCTGTCAAAGTGAACCGCCCTTCCTTCCCGCCTGACGGCATCAACGACCTCTTTGTCCAGGTTTGCTAACACTTCGCTCCCGGGACCCAGCGCTGCCACCGTTTCACTGGTCCACCCTTCCTGCCCCTCCTGTAGTATCTCCACTGCTCCGCTGACAGCACCGGTCACGTCCAGCACCATTTCCAGGCCCCACCGGGCCACCTCTTCTACATCCAAGGTTTCGTGCACCTTCTGGGAAAAGGCGAGGGAAATCGCCATTCCATCCAATTTCCCTCGAGCGTATTGCATCTGGTCCTTGCATGCCCGCTTGCTGCTATACATGGCCTCGTC
Source organism: Bacillota bacterium (assembly GCA_040753155.1). Taxonomy (GTDB): domain Bacteria; phylum Bacillota; class Desulfotomaculia; order Desulfotomaculales; family JBFMEU01; genus JBFMEU01. The sequence continues at coordinate 19,895 of JBFMEU010000040.1, read as the reverse complement.
AGCAATTTTGTACAAGTGGATCAGCGGACAACTGGCATCTTCGGCTGTGGCTGTACCCAGCGAAATGCTCAAGTGGAACCCGGGATGCCCTGCGTTATCCTCCGCCACAGCCTGTACAATGCGCCGCGCCACTTCATTAGCCGCTTCCCGGTCGGTCTGCGGCAACACAACCACAAATTCATCACCGCCAACCCTGGCCGCCAGGTCGGACCCTCGAACGCATCCGGCGATCACCTTGCCAGTACGGCGCAGAAGTTCATCGCCCCGGATATGCCCCAGGGAGTCATTGACCGACTTAAGACCATCAATATCGCAGAGGATGAGGCTAACGGGGTAACCGCGGCCCTTCTCCAGCCTCAGCATCTCCTCCTCGAAATAGCTGCGGTTGTACAACCCTGTGAGGGAGTCACGGATACCTAAAAGCCTTAGGCCTTCTTCCATCTGCTTGCGTTCGCCGATATCGCGGACACTCTGGACCGCCCCCAAGAGGTTTCCCGCCTCATCATAGATTGGCGCCGCAAAGGCCCAGAAATGAAGGCCCCGGCCGCCGTAACCGTAAGGGGCAAAACCTTCGCCGACAAGAACCCGACCCTTCTGCTCGATTTTCCCGTGTTCCCACTCCCTGCCCCTGCCCAGCAGGATGTCCACGAGGCTGGACCCGGGTTTCCCGTAAAATGGTGCTGCGTAAGCGCATTCGCCCCGGCCCGGCAACTCTTGCTTGCTGAGTCCCGTCATTTCTTCCGCAGCCCGGTTCCACACGAACGCTTTACCTTCGCAGTCAACGGCAAGGATACCATCGGGGATGGAGTCGACAACCTTTTCGAGCAAAGTCAGCCGTAAATTTGAACCGTCCTTTTTTCTGTTCGTTTTTTCTGTCCGTTTTTTTAACTTCACATGAATCTCCCTCTACTCAAAGTTTACTTCATGGGTGAGGGCATCGATCCTAACGTTAACAGAGAACACCTGCAGCAATAGCGCCTTACAGGTTGTTGCCTTCTGTGCTTGTAACCACGCCGGTCATTAGTCAAAAATATCTCCCAGTACCTTAAATAAACCTTTCTTCTTGTGATGGGTCTGCTTGTGGTGATGCTTGTCATATTGGTGGTGATGCTTGTCATATTGATTGTAGTTAGGCTCAAAATAACGCTTTTCATTGAACGAATCGTATTCTGTTTCATACTGCCTGACACGGTCCAGCAATTGATTTAATTCTCCCCGGTCCAGCCATACGCCCTTGCATTTCGGACAAACATCAATAAGAATTCCCGTCTTTGAAACTTCATCCATGATAACAGAACAATTTGGGCAAGATTTCATGTTGCAACACCTCCATTTTTTATCACAAGGAAAACCCTCCTTGCGGCATAGTAATAACCGCCATTTGGAAGTTTACCAGCTCGACCATCACCTGAGAAAATCAAAAGGCCTCCGCATTTTCTAATTGAAAACACAGAGGTCTCGCCTTCCATTTCAGGCTACAGGAACCGGGTAATTTTCTACCGTACTGACGATTCCTGTCCCGGGCAGGATGCTCGGCGGCTACTCCCCTTATCCATTTTTGACTATCTTGCTAGTATTATTACATAGTTTTGGAAAGATGTCAAGTGTTTTTCAGGTCCTTCAGTGCTGACGCAAAAATTACATAGCCCTTTATTATTCACGATTTTGTGCAGAAAATACGTGAATAACTTCTACGGCATCCCAAAGCCTTGGTATCGCTGTGTTTCAAAAAGCATGCGTCAGTCCTGCAGGTTCTTTCTTTTGCTATATCAGTGAGGTTGTTTCTGCCCGGTTTAATTGTTATTCAGTTGCTTCTCACAAATAAAAGCCTGTAAAGCTGGATCAGCACGAGCGGTGTTAGGGCCAGGGCATAAATAGCGCTGAATTGGGCTGTATTAAGCATCGCTATTTCAAATACCTCCATCAACGGGGCCAGCAGCAGCACGGAGTGCAATAGTATAATCCCAAGGAACAAGGCGTACCAAGAGTACTTATTCGTAAATAAGCCTATTTTAAAGATAGATTCATTAGACCTTGAGTTGAAGCCATGGAACAATCTTGCCAAACACAAAGTAGCAAATGCCATCGTGCTGGCTATTACCGAATCGCCTGTCGATAGCCCTATATGGTAGGCTATAAGGGCGACGGCCCCGATGATGAAGCCTTCCATGAGAATTTGTCTTGCCAATGCTTTGCTCAGCAACGGGGTTTTATTGTCCCGGGGCTTTTCCTTCATGATATTTTTATTATGTGGCTCAAGTCCGATGGCAATTGCCGGTAAGCTGTCGGTAAGCATGTTGATGAATAACAGATGTATTGCAGTAAAAGGAGCCGGCAGAGCCAATAATGAAGCGTAAACAACAGCTATAACCCCACCGGTGTTCCCCGCCAGCAGGAACCGGATGGAATTCTGGATATTAGCGTAAATACTTCGGCCAGTGGAGATAGCTTTGACAATTGTCGAGAAGTTGTCATCAGTCAGTACCATTGAAGAAGCATCCTTGGCAACATCTGTTCCAGTAACCCCCATCGCAATCCCGATATCAGCCTGCTTCAGGGCCGGGCCGTCATTGACACCATCACCTGTCATCGCCACGATAATCCCTCTATCTTGCCATGCCCGGACAATCCTAATCTTGTGCTCCGGGGATACACGGGCATAAACTGATATCTTTTCAACATTGGCGACCAGTTCCTCATCGCTCCATTTTTCGATTTCAAAACCTTCGACTACTTCAGATTCATTCTTTAAAATCCCAATCTGCTTGGCGATAGCGGAAGCGGTAATCCTATGATCACCGGTAATCATAACAGCCTTTATCCCAGCTTTGACGCATTCTTCCACCGCGGACGCTGATTCTGCTCTCGGAGGATCCATCATGGATATCAGTCCGACGAAAATCATGTCCCTTTCATCCTCAAGCCCAACCTCGTGACCTTCCAATACTTCTTTATAGGCAAACCCCAGCACCCTAAGACCATTAAAAGAAAAATCCCTGTTTATTTTCTCAACTTCCGCTTTATGTCCCTCCGTAAAATCAACGATACCCGCCGAGGTTTCGATTTTAGTTATCCTGGAAAGAAGAACATCCGGCGCGCCTTTCGTGCACATCAAATACCGACCGTCGACCTTGTTGACTGTACTCATCAGTTTTCTGTCAGAATCAAACGGAATCTCTCCAACACGGGGATATCGCTCCCTGACCACAAGCTCGTCAAGACCGTAATTATCCCCGAGATTGACGAGAGCAATTTCGGTCGGATCACCAATTTCCTTGTTCGCTACAGTCACCGAATCGTTGCATAAAAGCGCCATTAAGACACCTCTATTCTCGATTGGCTCCTTCAAATTCAATTTATCATATTCCATAACCCTATTATCGACATAGACATGCTGCACTGTCATCTTATTCTGGGTAAGGGTCCCGGTTTTATCGGAACAAATAACCGAAACGCAGCCCAAAGTTTCCACCGCCGGGAGCCTCCGGATAATCGCATTTTCTTTCGCCATCTTCTGTGTTCCCGTGGCCAGCACAATTGTCACAATGGAACTCAGCGCTTCCGGTATAGCCGCCACTGCCAGCGCTACCGCAAACATAAAGGAATCTACAAGCGGCAATCCCCTTATCATATCCAGGGCAAAGATAACCGCAGCAATGGCTATAATGGCCATCGCCAGCTTTTTCCCAAAATTATCAAGGCTTACTTGAAGCGGCGTTTTCTTTTCCTGTGCCGAACCAAGAAGGCGGGCTATTTTGCCAATCTCTGTCTTCATACCGATATCAGTGACAACGATGACCCCTCTTCCGTAAGTGACAAAACTTCCTGAAAAGACCATGTTCTTTTTATCGCCAACCGGCACATCGTCTTTATCAATTGCTTCGACAGACTTCATTACGCTCACCGATTCCCCCGTCAACGAGCTTTCGTTGATCTGAAGGCTGTAATTCTCAACAATCCGCCCATCCGCACTTACAAAATCTCCTGCGTCCAAATAAAGGATATCGCCAACAACTATTTCCTTTGAAGGAATCTCTGTTTTTTGACCATTTCTTAAAACCTTGGCGGTCGGTGAGGAAAGGGCTTTAAGACTATTCAAGGATTGCTCCGCCTTAAGGTGTTGGACCGTTCCAAGTATAGCATTCAGGATGACAACAATCAAAATGACGACCGTGCTCTCAATTTTCCCCAGGAAGGCCGAAATAGCAGCTGCCGCAACGAGGATAATGACCAAAAAGTCTTTGAGTTGTTCAATGAATACCTCAAACGTTGTTTTCCGTTTTCCTTCCTCTAACTCATTATAGCCGCACTGCTCCCGCCTTTTTTTAACATCATCAGCATGCAACCCTTGTTCCGCAACCCCCAAGGTTTTCATCGTTTCCTCCGGTGATTTACGGTAAAACTCACTCATTCTATCTCTATCTCCTTCCGCAAACAGCTTTGCGAAAACCTGTCCGTAACCTATCTTGTCCATTCAACCAAAAAAAACAACACTACTTAAGCATTTTGCACTTTTTCCAAATATCTGCTGATTGGAGTGCGGTTCGGTACCCGCCCCCCTTCTAATTATAAACCCTTTAAGGGATTGGGGCCGATGGACTTCAAATAATCAACGAATGCGGAGGCCTCCCGGATAAATTTAGGGGCCTCCCGCACCCCCAGGCGGATAAACTTTACCCGCCCCGGGTCCAGCACCATATCTTTTAAAGTGACGGCCATATTGGCCATCCTTTCCTCCGCCCGGTCAATCCCCCTGGTATAATGACACTGCTCCGGATAACAGCCCCCCACCATAAAACCGTCAATGCCTTCCGGCAGCCCGTCTTGAATCAGCACCATGTTGCAGGCGCCGGCACACCTGACGGGGATTACATGCACCCCGGCCGGATAGCTCAAACCCAGCCGACCGGCCTCCAGCACCGCCTGATAAGCATCATTTTCACACATGAAGGCAATCACGTGGGGTTCACCCGGGGCCACTTCCTTAACCTTGGCGGTAACCATGTTGATTTGCTGCAGGGTGTTGAAACCCTGGGGTACAATGCAGCGCCTGGGGCAGGCCCCCATGCAGGTGTGACAGGACCGGCAGAATAACTGGTTGGGGGTTGGGAAGCCTTTCTCATCATAGTACCACACACCATAGGGGCACTCCTCAACACAGCGGTTGCACTTATCACACTTGGTTTTATCAATGCGGGCCACCAGGGGAAAGACCTCCACCTGCTCCCCCATGGTTTTTAGCAGCATACCGGCGGCGCCGGCGGCGCTGCGGACAGTTGACGCCATATCCATAGGCTCCTGGCAGCTGCCCGCCGGGTAAATGCCGGCGTGTATTGTTTCCAGGGGAAAGCACTGCTTGTGCCCGGTGAAAAAGCCATAGGAGTTAACCAGCCCGTATTTTTTTAAATAATCAGTGGGGCGGCCCTCCCTCTGCCCGTCCATAAAGTCGGCCAGCACAGCGGGAATGCCCCGGGGGGTCAAACCCACGGCCAGAACCACCAGATCGCAGGCTATCTCCAGGACTTGTCCGGTCAAAGTGTCCTCACCCCTGACAACCAACCCCTCATCTCCAACAGCTGGTACAACTTCCGCCGGATTCAGGCGTAAAAACACCACACCGGCCTCCTGGGCGGCAATGTACAGGTCCTCATATTCCCCCGGGGTACGAATGTCCGTGTAAAAAACATATACCCGGACGCCAGGATGATCTTCCTTGACGCCCATGGCCTGCTTCATGGTTACCGAGCAGCAGACCGATGAGCACCAGGGCTGGTGGCCGCGGTCCCGGCTGCCGGCACACTGGACAAAACCCACCCGCTGCACAGGTCTGCCGTTATCCGGCTGCACCAACTTCCCGCCGGTGGGGCCGTCCGGAGCCGTCAGGCGCTCCATCTGCAAAGACGTAATAACTCCTTTATGCACACCATGGCCAAGCCTACCGACCCTGGCCACATCATAAGCTTCGCATCCGGTGGCCACAATGGCGCCGCCGAATTGCAGCTCCAGCTTCTGCGGCTCGGCCTCCAGCTCAACAGCACCGGCCGGGCAGGAAGCGGCACATTTGGAGCAACCGGGGGGGCAGGCCGCCCGTTCAACCAGGTACGTCCCCACCGGGTCCAGGGGCCGGGGGGCATAAATGGCCTTCCTGCGACCAAGCCCGCAGTTAAACTCATCCGGCGCCTCCACCGGGCAAACCTCTGCACACAAGCCGCAGCCATTGCAACTGCTGTGAACATACCGTGGGGCTATCCTCACCACCGCGCTAAAGCGGCCGCTGCTGCCGCTAATGGACGCAATTTCCGCCAGGGTAAAAAACTTTGCCCGGCCGCTGTCATTCAACCGGCCCACCAGGTAAGTTATGCCGCAGGCAGCGTCACAAAGCCGGGGAAAGACACGGTTCAGGCGGGCTACCTGCCCACCCAGATAGGAGGATTGCTCAACCACAAAAACATCAACACCCGCTTCGGCCAGCTCAGCGGCAGCACTCAGACCCGCCAGACCGGCCCCGATGATCAGTACCCGGCGGCAGCCGGGAACCAGAATCGGCTCGTACGGCCCGGCCAGCTTGGCCCGTCCGTTCCACATTTTAATCAGGTTAACGGCCTTCCGGGCCGCCACATCGGGGTTATCCCGGTGGGGGAAGGCGCAACCTTCCCTGATGTCCAGGCGCAGCACCATTTCGGGCGGCAGCCCGGCCACCCCGGCCGCATCCTGGAAGAGCTCCCGGTGCACCTGTCCGGGGCAGCCGGCAATGAGCACACAGTCCAACTGATGCTCCCTGATTGACTGCTGCAGCAGCTTAATTCCCGCGGGACCACACAACCAGGAACTAAACTGCTTATCCCCCACCAGCTTTTTAACTTTTTTCAGACCTTCCTCCACAACCGCCGGGCTGATAACATCGGATATGGCGCCGAGGCAACCGCAAAAAAAGATTCCCGTTTTAATGGCCAATTTTTACACCCTTTTATTTGTAAATTACTGTAAACTGATAACCCCGGCCGTAAGCCGGGGCTATAAAACCTTACTATTCTTCATCATCATCCTCGCTGCCGATGATGGTCCGGATAACGAAGCGTTCCACCATGCCGTTGCAGTCTATGGAAGTCCAGGTGACACTGTTGGTACCCACCAGCGGAATCAGCTTGCCGGGAAAATAGGCCAGCTGGTACTGGATGGTGGTCTGGATGGCCTGGCGCGGGCAGGCCTTGGTGCAGCTCATGCAGTCCCAGCAGTCTCCGGCATCGCGGCAGTAAGCCTTGCGCGGCTCGCCCAGGTCCAGGGTCATCAGGTTGCCGGGGCAGACCTGCTCGCACAACGGCTCGCTTTCGCCCTGGCAGGCGTCGCACTTTAAAGGATCTACCTTCGGGGGCATTTAAACCATCCTTTCCCTATCTGCTAGATGCTTTCCCTGGTCCGGTCGCCGGGCACCAGCTGCTCGTACGGCGCTTTGAAGCAGGTGACTTCGTCGGTCCCGGGGTCCCACACGGAGTTCACAAAGCAGTCGAATTCCGGGTCCAGGTCCGGGTAGTCGTTACGGTTGACGTAACCAGGGAACCGGGTTTCTTTCCGGTAGTCCAGGTGCTCGATTACCAGCTGGCACACGTCCAGCCGGTTGATTACGTCCCAGGCCAGCTGCAGGTCATGCAGGTCTTTGGCGCACAGGTATTTCAGCTGGGTGCGGCGCAGGCGCCCGATGTGCTTGCGCGCTATGCCCAGGTAGGTTTCGTTGACGTAAAACCAGTTCCTGCGGCCCCCGCAGTATTCTTCCATGATTTTTTGCATCCGGTCTTCCATTTGCTTGGGGCTGATGCCGTTCATCAGGGCACCGTCGGTCCACAGGCCCTCGGTCTGCTTTTCCCCGTAGGAGCGCAGCGGCCCGAAGGTCCGCTCCTCCAGGCGGTCTATTTTATCCCCGCTGATCTCTGCCAGCTCATAGCTGTTGACCTGGAGGGCTTTTACCATGGCCCGGGCCGCTATCCGCCCGCAGGCCCAGGAACCGGAGATGAACCGGCTGGGTGCCCCGCCCAGGGCGTCTCCGGAGACGTACAGGCGCGGGATCGTGGTCTCCCGGCTGACGCCCCTGGTCCAGGCGCCCGCCATGCCCGCGTGGGCGCCCACAATGGCTGGATCCGAGGCGTCCACCTCGACGGGCTCTTTGGACGGGTCGATGTCGTTGCAGCCCCAGTAGAGGACGATGCACGGGCTCATGTCCAGGTACTGGCTCTTCAGGCCGGCTACTTTGTACGGGTCGCCCTGGGTGGTGTCCATCACCACCGGGCCCCGGAAGGCCTGGGTCTCACGCTCAAAGGCCAATACCCGGATCAGGGTGGGCGCAGTGTGCCCGCCCCGTTCCACGTAGTAAGGGTCTTCCCGCATGAAGGCCTGCCCCAGGGAGTTTACCATGGGCGCGTTCATCCCGATGGCCAGGGTGCCTGTGGGCGAGTAGGTGTCCTTGGTCCGGATGGGCACTATGCGCATTTCAAAGCTGGTCATTTCGGCCCCCGCCCGCTTGCACATAGCGTAGGACCCGCCGGTATTGAAGGGGAAGTACCAGATCCGGTGGTGCGCGTCGCCGTTACTGTTGGGCCGCCACAGGCCCGCCGCGCCGCCGGCGCAAATTAACGTGGTTTTGCTGCGGCAGACGTAAAATTTGCCATCCCGCACCCCAAAACCTACAGCCCCCTCACACTGCCCGTTCTCTATGATCAGGTCGGTCATGTATACCCGGTTGTATATTTCGACTCCCGCCTCGATGGCCATGGAGGCGGTTATGGGCTTTAACAGCGATCCGTTTACTTCTATATTCCACTTGCCACGGTTCAGGTAGCGCCCGTCTTCTTTTTTCTTGATCGGCAAGCCGGCCTTCTCCATCAGCGCTACGGTCTCGTTGACTTCTTCCGCCACGCTCAGCAGGATGTCCTCCCGCACCGGCGCGCCGCAGAGGTCGTACCGCACGTAGGACACAAAGTCCTCCGGCCCGCCCTGGTTGATGTACATGTTGAGGGCGTTCATCCCCGCGCTCAGGCAGCCGCTGTTGCGGATAAAGGCTTTTTCCATGATTGCGATCTTCAGGCCCTCGCCGCCTGACCGCCGCGCTTCCCACGCCGCCAGACACCCCGCGGTACCGCCCCCGATAATCAAAACATCGGCCTCTATGTTTACCCTCTCAGTCTTTGCCCCACCAGGGCTTACTGGCTCAGCCACACTTTTCCCTCCCATTTTTCAATCTCCCGGTTCGGGTATAATTCTCTTCGACACTTGATTATTTACATCCTGCTAATTTATCCATAAAAGTAACTTTATCATTTTTAATTATGGAAGGATTTATTTCCTTATTCGGAGAAAAATATATACAGGAGGTGAAACAATGACCGCATTGGAAAAAGCACTGGAAAAATGCATTGAACTGGGCAAAATCCTGGCCGAAACTGAAGAGTTTAAGAGAATGAAGCAGGCTGAATACACCCTGCTTCATGATGAAGAAGCTCGCAAATTAGTGGAACACCTGCAGCAACTGCAGCAGCAGTGTAAATCAATTGAAATGTCGGGGCAAAACCTTCCGGAAGAAAAGCTTAATGAAATTAAGGATGTCGAAAAAAATGCCCTGGCCAATCCTGTTGTCAGGATGTCCCACGAAGCAAACACCGAGTTCCAGAAAATAATGTTTCAAATTAGCGCTAAAATCAGGCAAGGCATCAAAGAAAACAGCCCCCCTGAGGAAGAAGAATAACAATTCAATAAATCTTTAATGAAGAGGTTTGGACAAATTGGCCGCCTCTTCTTTATCTTTTTTATTTTTTATATTCTGATTATTGCCCGACACCAAATGAAGACAAGGCCTGATAAGGTGATACAATGCAGTGCTTCAAACCAAGGGCGGCGGGTGACAGCCCAAAGGCAACGCCCATTAACTGAGTGAAAAACAGGATGGGGAGCGCAAAGTTTGTACCCAGGTCCTTATTAACCTTGCTCTGATACACATCCATGTTCATCTGGCACATGGGGCAAGGAGTTACGGCTAGCTGGGCGCCGCCGGAGGTGGCCGAGCTTAGAATATCCCGGCAGGATTTAACCACAATGTCCGGCTGGGCCAGAGCCTGGGAACTGCCGCAACACTTGGCCTTCAGAGGGAAGTAGACCGGGGTGGCGCCCAGCGCCTCAATTAGTTGGTCCAGGAACACCGGGTGCTCGGGATCGTCAAACTCCCACGGCAGAGCCCGCACTGTCTGGCAACCCACATAGCCGGCAACTTTCAGGCCGGTTAGCGGCTTGGTCACCCGGGCCTTGATCTTCTCCAGCCCGACGTCATTGGCCAGAACCTCCAGCACCTGACGCACCTTCAGGGTTCCGTTATACTTCATGCCGCCGGCGGCCAGAGCCTCGTTGGCCAGTTTGCGAAAATGATCATCCTCCTGGAAACGCTTGTTGGTCACAGCCAGACTAAGGTAGCAAGAGCTGCAGGCCACCAGCACATCGTTGCCCTTGGCCTCGGCCACGGCCAGATTGCGGGCTGACAGCACCTGCTGGGTGAAATCACCAACCACTCCGGAGGCCACCGTGGCGCCACAACAGTTCCAGTCGGGTATTTCCTCGAGCTCAATGCCCAGGGCCTCGGCCACGGCCTCCAAAGATTTCAGGTAAGCGGTCGCGGTTGCCTCCAGGGAGCAGCCGGGATAAAAGCTGTAATGCATCAGCGCACCTCCTTCTGCTGTAACTCCTGCGCCTTCTCAACAATCTTGCGCAGGTCCTTCATGCCCTTAATTGTTTTTGGAGGGACCAGCGGCATCCGCCCGTGCTTGAGCATGCTCAGGCCTATATCCTTCATCCCGAAAGCCTTCATAATATCCCCCAGGCCCCGCTTCAGGAAGAACCTTGCCGTTACACCGCCCTCAAACACCCGGCCCCGGCCCAGGACTTCCTGCCAGAAAGCCTGGTAAAAGGCGGCCTGGGGATAACTTACATACCCCTGCTTGATGGCCATACTCTTAAGGTCGTGCATCACATCAACAATGGGAATGCCCCGGGGGCAGCGCGCTTTGCAGGTGCAGCAAGAAGTACACATCCACATGGTATTGGACTTCATAACCTCTTCCTTCTTGCCGGCCCGGATCATTTGAAACAACTTACGGGGAGTGTAGTCCATGTCCTGCCGTGTGGCACAGGATACTACGCACACCCCGCACTGCATGCAAACCTTTACATACGACCCGCTTTCCAGATGGTAAACCTCTTTGGAAAAACTGCCATTGTATTTGAGCGGGTTAGGGGATTTGTTACATCCTGTCATCTCCGTACGCTCCTTTGGCCTAAGATTGGAAAGGAGTCAGGACGGCCGAAGCCGTCCCTTTCCTTCTGTAAACAGTACCGGTCAGGCCTAGAATCCCTTCATCGGGTTGGGTCCAAGCTCATCCAGCCGGGCAGCGAAATCGTCCAGCATTTGCGGCACCTTGTCATAATCCATGATGCTGATTTGGGTCATTCTCACCCGCTCAGACTCCAGCTGCAAACGGTCCAGGGTTTCCGAAACCTTGGAAAGACGAATTTCGGCCAGCTCGCTGCCCTTCATGAAGTGGCACTGGTAATCGTCGCCGTGCTTGCAGCCAATCAGGTAGACACCGTCATAGCCTTTGGACATGGCATCGGCCACCCACACCAGGTTCAGGGAGCCAAGGCACCTGACCGGGATGATCCGCACCCAGGCGTTGTAATTCAGACGGTTAATACCGGCCATGTCCAGGGCGGGCATGGCATCGTTTTCACAGGCAATAACCAGGATTCTCGGCTTCTCCTCGTCCTCTTCCGGCACTTCCACGGCCTTGAGCATACCGCCCACCATGGGTACGGAGAAGTTCTTGAAGGAGATAATCCGCTCGGGGCAAGCACCCATGCAGGTACCGCAGCGGCGGCAGCGGCCCGGGTTGGGCAGCGGATTGGCCTTCTCGTCCTCGTTGATGGCGCCGAAGGGACATTCCTCAGTGCACCGCTTGCACTGGGTGCAGCGCTGCATAAAGAACTCCGGATATGATGTGTCACCGGCCCGGGGGTGTACGGCCGAACCAATGGCGGTCAGTTCCACGCACTGGATGGCCTTCATGGCAGCACCGGCGGCATCGGCAATGGCCTGCAGGTTATCCATGGGAGCCCGGACACTACCGGCGGCGTAGATCCCGGTCCGGCGGGTTTCATACGGAAAGCAGATAAAGTGGGAGTCGGGGAAACCATACTTCAGGGACGGCAGTTCCGGCCCTTGCCTGTAAGCCAGGTTGAGAATGTCGGACTTGATGATGGGGTCGGCAACCTTGGGCGCCTCGTCCTTCTTCTCTTCTCCTTCGGCAACTATTTCAATTTCAGTACCAAAGGCGGTGGCGGGCGCCATGCCGGTGGCCAGGACCACCAGGTCCAGTTCATCGGCGGTGGTGGTTTCGCCCATCATTACATCGTTGGCCTCGAGAGTCAAATTGCCGTCTTTCTCGCTGATGCAAGTGACATCACCCTTGATGAAGATAACACCCTCACTCTGGGCCTTCTTGTAGAAGTGCTCATACTGGCCGGCGGAGCGAATATCCTTATAGAAGACATACACTGAGGCGTCAGGGTTCTGCTCCTTGACATACAGAGCCTGTTTCATGGACTCCACGCAGCAGGCGGCGGAGCAGTAGGCCAGGTGATCCTGGTCCCGGGAACCGGCGCACTGCACAAAGGCAACCTTGCGCACCTCTTTGCCGTCCGACGGGCGGGCAATCTTGCCGCTGCAGGCCAGTTCTTCCATCTGGTAGTTGGTAATAATGTTGGGAGATTTACCGTAGGCCAGGGCCTCAATTTTGGCTAACTTAGCTGTGTCGTACGGCCTGGCGCCGGCTGCCAGCACAATGGCGCCGACCCGCTCTTCAACGGCGCCGCCACCCTGCTTGATGGAAACATCAAACATACCCGGCGCGCCGGCAATCTTCTCAATGGCGGCCGAGGTGTAGATCTTAATATTGGGGTTATCCGTAAGAGCTTTAACCCGCTCCTCCAGGTTAACCTCTTCCAAACTGTCAAAGGGGACGCTTAAAGGCGCCAGCTTATACATCTTGCTGGCCCAGCCGCCCAGAGTGTCACTCTTTTCCACCAGGACGGCCTGGTAACCGGCCTTGGCGGTTTCCAGGGCCGCCGTCATGCCGGCCAGGCCGCCGCCCACCACCAAAATGGCCTTGGACAGGTTTTCACCAATGAAGGGAACGGGAATCTCGGCCTGAACAGCCCTAACCCCGGTCATGCTCATTACATCTTCGGCCAGCATCTGGGTGTCTTCATCGCCGGCCGGGTGGCACCAAACCACCTGTTCCCGCAAGTTGGCCCGCTCCACCATTACCTCCGGGCCGAAATCAAATTCTTCATACTTAACCCGGCTGGAGCAGGCGCCGATAACGACCACATTAATGCCTTCGCCGGCAATATCGTTCTTGATTAGCTCAAGCCCGGCAGGGCCGCACAAAAAGGCATCGTCCTTGCAAAAGGCGGCCTTGGCTTCAGCCTTTGCAACCTTGGACAGGGCTTTAATGTCCAGGGCCTCACCAATACCACAGCCAGTGCAGATATAAACGCCAGTCTTTTTACTCATTATTTCTGCCCCCTCACTGTAGATTGGATCGCCTTAAGGGCTGCTGCCGTGGCGTCCTGTACGGAACCGGCAACATCCAGCGGCTTCTTGGAGCAACCAGTGGCGTAAATCCCGGGGTTTTGCGGGCTGTAAACAACAAAGCCGTCTACGTCATAGGACACTTCGGCGGGTATCTTCACTTCGGCCGTTGCCGGAGCCATACCGGTGGCCAGAACAACCAGGTCAAACCGCTCCTCCACCAGTGCTTGCTTCTCCTGATCCTCGGCCATTACGGTAAGATTCTTGGTGGCAGGATCCTCCAGAATTTCTCCGGCCTTGCCCTTGATCAAGGTTGCGCCAACCTGGTCCATAACCTTGACGTAGAAGTCCTCGTTGCGGCCCCGGGCTCTGATGTCAATATAAAAGATATAAATCTTGGCCTCGGGGTATTGCTCTCTCACATAAGTAGCCTGCTTCAGGGACGCCAGGCAGCAAACATAAGAACAGGCGTGGATGTGATTCTCGTCCCTGGAACCGGCGCACTGGATAAAGGCTACACTCTTAATCTCTTTGCCGTCCGACGGGCGAACAATCTTGCCCTTGGTGGGGCCGGTGGGGGCCGACATTCTTTCCATCATGAAGTTACTGATTACGTTCTCATACCGGCCGGCGCCGTAGTTGCTCAGCTTGGCCATATCATAAGGCTTCCAGCCGGTGGCCCAGATAACGGCGCCCACATTAAGGCTTACGGTTTCAGGCTGCATGTTAAGGTCGATGGCCTGGTATTCACAGACCCCTGCACACTTGCCGCACTCAGCCCCGGTACAGGCTGCCGGATCAATTGTATACTTGAAGGGAAAAGCAAACTCGTGCGGCAGATAGGCGGCCTTGGTTTTGTCCAAGCCGAAGTTAAAGTCATTGGCCCGCTCCACCGGGCAAACCTCAACACATTTGCCGCAGCCGGTGCAGTTATTATTAATGAAGCCCGGGTTCAATTTTACTGTTACCTCAAAGTTCCCTTCCTGTCCGGAAATGGCTTCCACTTCAGCAAGGGTAAAAATTTTAATATTCTTGTTGGACCTAATTCTCCTGTAGTTAATCTCCAGGCCGCAGTTGGGCGGGCAGAGTTTGGGGAAATACTCATTAATCTGGGCAACCCTGCCGCCAAGGTACGGGTTTTTCTCTGCTAAATATACCTGGTAGCCGGCTTCGGCAGCTTCAAGGGCTGATGTCAAGCCGCTGATCCCGCCGCCAACCACCAATATGCTTTTACTTGCCATTTTTTCACTCCCCTGTCCAGTAAATCGGACTAGCTCTTCATGCATCCTTCTTTTCACTCTGCTGGGGTTCAAAAAAAACTCCAGGCGACCAAAAACAGGGCGCCTGGCAAACAAGTTTGATTAATCAGAAAGTGTTCTCGCCCGATCCCCGAGGCGATACAGCCAGGTTAAACTCCCTTTACCCAGGGCACCTGCAAACAAAGGCAGGCCGCAATTCTTGTATTGCGAGACAGGCCCGTGACCCTCCAAGGACACGGGCCTGTTAGCGCCATTAACGTCGCTTCGCAAAGTAACCTGATCTCGCGGGATCCGGGGAACAACCAGTCAGATTACTGTCTAACTATTCGCCGAGCAGCCTGATGATGGGCTTCTTGAAGACATTCCACTCACCGGTTGCGCGGTTGTAGGTGCAGTTTACAAAGCACTCCCACTCGTCCTTCAGTTTCGGGTTGTCAGCCATGAAGTAGTAGCCCGGCCACCGGGTCTCTTCACGGAACATGACGCTGCGAACATGGGACTCGGCCTGCCAGGTACGCTGCTTGTTTTCCCAAGCGCGCATCAGCTCGTTGAGGTCCCGGGCAGCCAGCTTTTCGGAGTCTTCCTTCAGATAGGTCAGGTACTCCAGACCTTTTTCCAGCAGTTGCTTGCTGGTGGTGAAGTTGGATACAACACCGCCGACATACTCGTCGGTCATCTTCTGGAGACGGTACATGTATTGCTTCGGTATGATGTAGTTGGGGTTAACTTCCGGGTCGGTGGTCATGCCGCTGAACTCTTCCCAAACTGCCATCGGCTTGATGACTTCGGCCTTGAGGGCTTCCAACTCGGCAGCGTCAACGTTGGGCAGGGTGTTGTTTTCCAGCACGAAGCGAACGGCGGACTTGGCAGCGATTCTGCCTTCAGCGTGGGAGCCGGAGGAGAACTTGTGGCTGGAAGCGCCGGAGGCGTCGCCGCAGGCAAACAGGCCGGTTACGGTGGTCATGTAAGGATAGCCCCAGTTGTACTCGGGAGGAGCTACATCCAGCGGACCGCTAACCCAGGCGCCGGAAGCACCGGAGTGGGAGCCGATGAAGTAGGGCTCGGCAGCAGCGATTTCAGAGGCTTTCTCTTCCGGAGCAATGTTGCAGGCGGCCCACAGGATCGCCTGGGCAATGGTCATGTCGAGGAAGTCTTCCCAGGCTTCGCTTTCCAGTTCCTTCATCTTCTTCTTGAAGGCCTTGGGATCATCTTCGTACTTCTTCGCCAGGTTGGCGATAGCTTCTGCAGTCTGCATGTAGATGGGGCCCTTGCCCTCGGCTACATCCAGCATGCCCAGGTAGTTACGCAGGTTGGCCGGAATCGGCTTCACGCTGCCGTACTTGCCCCAGTTCTTGAGTTCGCTGGCACGGGTAACCATGTATTCTTCGCCCAGAGCGTTGGTGGCTCTGGATTTGAAGAGCAGGAACCAGGCGCCAACCGGACCGTAAGCATCCTTGAAGCGAACCGGTATGAAGCGGACTTCCTGACAGGTCATTTCGGCGCCGGCCTTGATGGTGAAGTACGCGCTGGAGCCGGTGCTGAAGGGGGGATACCAGGAGCGGCCGAGACCTTCACCGGAGGAACGGGGCTTGAATACGCCTACCGCACCGCCCATGGCGCAGATAACAGCCTTGGCCCGGAAGACATAAATTTTGTTTTCGCGGGTGCTGAAGCCAATAGCGCCGGCAATTCTGTCGCCGTCCATGAGGGGCTCACAGATATAGACCCGCTCGTAAATGTTGTCTGTGCCCAGGGCGTTCTTGGCGGCTTCAGCCACGATGATCTTGTAGGATTCACCGTTCAGCATGATTTGCCAGCGGCCGCCGCGGACATAATTGCCTTCGTCGTTTCTCCAAATGGGGAGGCCCCACTTTTCGAACAGGTGCACGCTGGAGTCAACGTGACGGGCGATGTCATAAACAAGGTCGTCACGGGCTACGCCCATGAGGTCGTTCTTAACATAGTGGACATAGTCTTCCACAGTGTTCTCGCCCTTAGCGATTCCCAGGTACTGGTTAATGGCGGAAAGACCCATGGCAACGGCACCACTGCGGTCCAGGGCGGCCTTGTCAACCACGGTCACTTGAACGCCATTTTTCTTGCCCCAATAAGCTGCCTCAACGGCGGCGCCGCAGGCTGCCATGCCACCACCGACAATCAGAAGGTCAGTCGTGACTTCTACAGTTTCAAAATTCGGCATATTTATTAAACCTCCTCCGTTACTTTGTTACTTGGTTACTTCTTCAGGGTCGGAACTGCATCCAGGTGCAGTGACGCAGGCTCAGTGTACAGTACGTGGCTCTTTAAGTCTTCGGCCAGAGCGTCGGTGGCGTAGCCGCCATCGGGAACAGCAGAACCTTCCGGAGTGGTCCGGATGGGGAACTTAAAGCGCTTGAGCATGCCGTTCCTAAACTTAATGGTCCACATGATGTCTTCCGAACCCCGCAAGGCTGTTGCGCTGGCGCCCATGGGAACGAAGTCGGCATAGCCGCGGCAGTCCATAGCTTGCTGCGGGCAAATCTTGATGCAGCAGTAGCATTCCCAGCAACCCGATGGATCGCGGTTGAAGGCCTTCATTTTTTCTTTGTCCAACACCATCAGGTCATTCGGGCAAATATACATGCAAGCGGTCTTATCCTGCCCCTTGCAGCCGTCGCACTTTTCAGTAATAACAAAGCTTGGCATTATTTAACCTCCTATCCCAATTTAAAACTAGTGACCTACATCCGCCCGGAGCGGACAACTTCCCAACAATCACGGTTCAGTGTTTCTCGGTCAACCGGTAACCGTCAGCGGGTCTTAACCACCTCCTCAAACCAGTACTTACGTGTTTTACCGGCCGCTTCAGGCAAAACGTCAGACAGCGGACGGGTCTGTGAAAACTCAGACGGGCGGGAAAATATTCTCCAGCACGCCACAGTTATAGCAACGTCAGCCAACCATGGCAATCCTTATTGACTACTGATCTATGAGGAACCTGCCTGGGCAGGTATTCCCAATAATATCACCTTCTACAAAGAGGTCTGATCCTCCTTCTTTTTTGTCCTGCCAAAATACAGAAATCTATGTTTCAATCAAATTGTGATTATTATCACTTAATCCCTTCTGTAAAAGCGCCGCATCACCAGTTTAGCTTGTGAATAGGCGCATCTGCACATCTGGATTCCCCTTTAAATAAAAAACAAAACCGGCCCTCGATTGACTGCACATATGAATATTATTAAATACCCACCTCTGCAATTTTTCAATACCGGAATTTGTCACCAGGTTATTATGTAAATATTACTTAAACTATTTTTCACAGACGATTCAACCACCATCATAGGCTATTCACCTTTCAATATTGACTACTCAACTGTCCAGTAAAAATATATCATGAAATTTATAGTTTGACAAGCACTAATCTGGACAAAACACTTCTGTCTTCGACTGAAGGAGCGGTATTCCTGCGGCCCCTTCAGTTTTGCCTTAAAAATTGTAACTACTCAGGAGTCAGGAGTCAGAATGCCCCGAGAATATGCCTCCAGCAATTTACTAACCTCTTGCAAGAGAAGTTTTATTTCGTAAATATCACCGTATCCAAGATTCTTCGTAAATATCAAGTAATATCGGCATTCTTCAACAGAACCTTGCTAAAATTCATAACTGCGCCACTTCTCTACATAACCATCAAGGAGCTCGCTATTACCCTGCTCCAAATACTGCTTCATGACTTTGGGCCGCCTGGTTCTGGCGCCCTCGCTCAGCACCGTCAGGGCCAGATGGGTGGCTACGGGCACAAAGGTGTGATGCTCCTCCACCACTTGCATGGGCAGAATGGAGGACTCAATCATGCCAATATCTCCAATGGATATCTGAACCACCTCCAGGGGCGTCTGTTTACCCGTAACCGGCTGCACAAGCTCACAATAGGGCAGTTTAAACTCCACAATCTCCCTGGGCAAATCAATACCATAGTCCTGCTTATACTTAAGGGCCAATTCTTCGAGTTCATTCTTGCCGTCCATTTTTTCGTAGTCCTGCTTGGACAGCAGGCCATAGGCACGGCAAGTAAAGGGGCGCACCGGATGAATCAGGCAGCGGTTATCGTCACCGGCAAAGGGACAGCGCAGGGACGGCTCCACCAACTCCAGAAAGTAATACCTGATTACCCGTTCCATTAGCCCCTGCCTCTCTTCCCGGGGCTTGTCCCTCAGGTAACGGTAGGCATTTAGATATTCAATTAAATAGCCGGGCGGCGGACCGGCACAGCACCGCGCACACTGCTGGCAGGCAGAACCGGGCAGCCGGCCGTAGATTTTTTCCAATTCCTTAAAGAGCCCTTGTTGTTCAGCATAACTGAGGGTTGTAAGCAGTTTTGCAGCCGTAATCACTGATTATCATCTCCCTGTACAGATCATGACATTATCCCCTTAAGGGGAGCCCGTCAGGCTAAGTTCTTCAAGAGTTAACTTAATAGTATGGCGCCAGCGGTGATAATCCTCCGGGGCAATCATCCGCCACTGCCACAGCTTATCCAGCAACCTCCCGGTGTGTTGAAAACTGGGGTTTTTATCCCGGCAGTCCTGGTAGAAGGAAGTTTTAATAAATCTTTCAATATTTGCAGCCGGTTCAGCCGAAATATCGGAAAAAACCTTCAGCACAGCTTTGCGGGCCAGTTTTTTGTTGCCAAACATTGAGGCTGCGGTATTTTCAATTATGGATCTTGATCGTTGAATGTCACCTGAAAGAACATAGAACAACATGGACCAGCGCCAGAATATTTCATAGATTGTATCCTCGAACATGCTTTCCAGCGCGGCATCAGGATTCAATAACCACCTGACTTTTTTTCTATCCTTATCTTTATCCCGGCCATTATCTCGATCCATCAGGCAACTGCTCCATATATGATTCCACTGCAAAAACCCCATAGAATAGCCAAAATTAGTTCCTGTTACAGCAGGATAAATAAGGGTAAATATCGAAGTATACTATAGATTACAAAAGATATCTGATGATAAATAAACAAA
>JBFMEU010000039.1:0-26156 GCA_040753155.1 Bacillota bacterium | reverse complement strand
CGGTATGTTCGGCATGGGCCTGCTGTGGCTGACCTTTCTGAACATCTTTGTGGGGATCTTCCTGGCCTTTGTCGTCTTCGGCAAGCGCACCCTGATTATTGGCCGGAAAATTGGGGCCAACACCTTCCCGGAATTTTTGGGTAAAGTCTACGACTCAACATTCATCAGAAAATTTGCAGCCACTATCATCCTTTGCGCCATGCCTCTGTATGCGGCGGCGGTAATGATTGGCGCGGCCAGGTTCCTGGAAAGCACCTTGAACATGAACTATACCATGGCGGTGATCATTTTTGCCGTAATCGTGGCCGCCTACGTAATGACCGGCGGCATCAAGGGCGTCTTTTACACTGACGCCTTCCAGGGCAGTATCATGTTCATCGGCATGCTGATTCTCCTGTTCTTTACCTATAACCTTCTGGGCGGCGTAAGCCAGGCCCATAACGCTCTGACTAACCTGAACCAGATTATTCCGGCCTCCCTGGCTGAAAAGGGGCACCTGGGCTGGACCAGTATGCCCGCCTTCGGCTCCGAATACTGGTGGGTGCTGGTGTCCACCCTGGTCCTGGGCGTGGGCATCGGGGTGCTGGCGCAACCCCAGTTGATTGTGCGTTACCTCACCGTAAAAGGTCCCAAAGAACTCAACCGGGCGGTTGTGGTGGGCGGAATTTTTATCATCGCCATGACCGGTATCGCTTTTGTGGTGGGCGCCCTGACCAATGTTTACTTCTACGGGGCCACGGGTAAAATAGCCTTGCTGGCGGCTGTGGACCCTGTTTCCGGTAAACCAAATATAGACCTCATCATCCCTATGTATATTAATATGGCTCTGCCGCCCTGGTTTACTTATATCTTCATGCTGACCCTGCTTTCAGCCGCCATGTCCACCCTGAGCGGGCAGTTCCACTCCATCGGGACTTCATTGGGCCATGACCTGTCCCGGCGGGCCAGTCTGCTGATTAACCGGGCCAGTATTCTGGTGGCCCTGGTGGTTACCGTCTGGCTTTCCTTCGTGTTGCCCCCGGGCATCGTCGCCATTGCCACGGCCATTTTCTTCGGCATTTGCGCCGCCACTTTTCTGCCGGCCTACGCGGCGGCATTGTACTGGAAGCGGGCCACCCGCCCGGCGGCTATTGCCAGCATGGTCACAGGCTTTGGCTCCAGCCTGCTGTTAATAGCCTTTGTCCACGCCAAGGAAGCATCCGCCCTGGGCCTCAGCCAATTGCTCTTTGGCCGGGCCACCCTGCTGGGCTTTCCCTGGACCGTGGTGGATCCTATCGTAATCAGCCTGCCCCTGGCCGCCCTGGTCATGATGGCGGTAAGTTTGGTCACGGCTCCGGCCACCTCGCACAGCCCGGCGGCCGTCCTGACGGAAACAAAAAAAGCCCGGCACGCTGTTAACGAAGGTTAATTTAAATCCAGAAATAAACAGCCCAACTTCCTGACATAATAATTGCAGGAGGTGAAGCTGGTGAAAGCTGATACAACCGCTTGGGTTGTTACCGGCCTGGGCGCCGCCGTGGCCGGCCTTGGCAGATTAATTGGCGGCAACCTGGGCGCCGGTATTACCGGCTTTGGCCTGGCACACATAGTGCTGGGGCAGCTTGACAGGCTGAGATCAAACGTACGCTTATAGACTCCGCTTCACCACCATTAAGGGACCCGCCTGGGCGGGTCCCCACTTATTTTTTATCATTGTTAAAGCAGTATTAAACCATTGTTACTATTCAGGTGTTCAGAATTCAGGAATCAGTAGTCAGGAGTCAGAATGCCCCGAGAATATGCTTCCAGTAATTTACTAACTTCTTGAATGACAGAACCCGGCACAGAGTACAGGGGAGGTGTTTGCGTGCATGAAATTTCCCTCGTCCAGTCACTTCTGAAAACAGTAATTGAAAGCGCCGCCGCTAACAGCATTAGTAGTGTGCACAGGATAAGGCTGGTTGTAGGTGAGATGCACGGCGCCCTGCCGGATGCGCTGCAGTTCGCTTTTGAGGTGCTTAGCGGGGGAACGGTTTGCGCTGGTGCGATGCTGGAGGTGGAGAAAAGGCCGCTGGTACTGAGATGCTCCCCCTGCGGCCAGGAATTCGGACCGGAAGGTATTTCCCGCCGCTGCCCCGCTTGCGGAGGCAGCAGTGTTGTCCTGGTGAGCGGCGATGAGATGTGTGTTGATTGCTATGAGGGTGACTGACAGTTGACGGTTACGCAACTCTGATCTCACTGATATTATACTGATAAGCAGGGAATTATTACATATAGCAGAATTGGTTTTATTCCAGAAAATATGAATCTGTTTCGGCCCCGGTACTGATACTATATTTAAGAAAGAAGCTTGGTTACTATGAAAGTTATCCTGGGCAAGAACTTGCTTTCTGCCAACGCAGAGCAGGCAGCATGGAACCGAAATCTTTTCCGCCGCAACAGGACCGCAGTGGTTAACCTAATCAGCTCACCCGGTTCGGGCAAAACCACGCTGCTGGAAAAAACCGCTGGCCAGTTGGGGAGCAAGATTAAAATCGGTGTCATCGTGGGTGATTTGTATACCGACCGGGATGCCAGGCGTCTTGAGGAGGCCGGGGCCGGGGCGGTGCAAATTAACACCGGGGGTTTGTGCCACCTCAATGCCGGCATGGTGGCCCGGGCACTGGAGGAACTGGAGCCCCCCTCACCGGAATTGTTATTTATTGAAAACGTGGGCAATCTGGTGTGCCCGGCGGCCTTTGACCTGGGGGAACAGGTCAAGGTGGCCCTGCTCAGCGTGGCCGAAGGCTCCGACAAACCCGCCAAGTACCCGGGCATCTTCATGGCGGCAGCAGTCACGGTAATCAGTAAGGCTGACCTTTTGCCCCATACCGATTTTGACCTGCCGGGTTGTATTGAAGAGATTTCTGAAATAAACGGCCCCCTGGGTGTGTTTGTTGTATCGGCCCGCACCGGTCAGGGGCTGGATGAGTGGTGCCGCTGGCTGGAGAAGTTGGTGGAGGCGGCCGGCAAAGATTAATACTGGGGGTGCGCACATGTGCCTGGGGATACCCGGGTTGGTGGTGGAGCTGCCCGAAGAGCAGTGGGCTGTTGTAGACGTGGGCGGCATCAGGCGAAATGTGGGGCTGCACCTGGTGGGCCGGGTTAAGACTGGGGACTACCTGATGGTACATGCGGGCTACGCGGTGGAGGTGCTGGATCTGGCCGAGGCCGAGGCCAGGTTAAAAATCTGGGAGGAGCTTTTGCGCTTTGAAGACTCCGGGCAGGCTTAGTGATCCCGGGCTGGGCCGGCAGCTGCTGCGCCGGGTGCAGGAGGCGGCTGCCCGGGCCGCTGATCAGCTGGGCCGTCCGGCCCTGCTGATGGAGGTTTGCGGCACCCACACCATGGTATTATCCAGCACCGGCCTGCGGGGCCTGCTGGCCGGCCTGTTGGAACTGCGCAGCGGCCCCGGCTGCCCGGTTTGCGTCACCCCCGCCGCCGGTATTGAGGCGCTCATGGAGCTGGCCCGGCTGCCGGGAGTTATTCTGGCCACCTTTGGCGACATGATCCGGGTACCCGGGCAAAACGGCTCTCTGGAACTGGAACGGGCCCGGGGCGCCCGGGTGCAGGTAGTCTACTCGCCATCTGACGCTGCTGTCCTGGCCCGGGAAAACCCGAACCGGCAAGTGATTCTTGCCGGGGTGGGCTTTGAGACCACCGCGCCCATGGTGGCGGCGTCCTTACTGCAGGCCAGCAGCGAGTACCTGCCTAATTTTAGCGTTTACTCCTTGCATAAACTGGTCCCTCCGGTGATGCGCGCCCTGCTGGAAACCACAGAAGTACAGGTGGACGGCTTTATCCTGCCCGGCCATGTGAGCGCCGTTACCGGCAGCCGGGCCTTTGATTTTATCGGCAGAAAGTACAATATTCCCGCAGTGGTGGCCGGGTTCACCCCGGTGGAGGTGCTTGCCGCCCTGCACCTGCTGCTGGGGCAAATACTGTCCGGTACTGCCAGCACAGCTAACGCCTATCCCTGGGTGGTCAGGGAAGAGGGCAATAAGCGGGCCCGGGAGGTAATGGAAACCTGTTTTTACCCGGGCGATTCCCACTGGCGGGGTCTTGGCCAAATTCAGGCCAGCGGCCTTTTGATCAGGGATGAATTTGCCCGGTATGACGCCGGGCACAAGTTCAAAGTGGGACCACCAGCAGCGGAGGAACCACCGGGTTGCCGCTGCGGTGAATTGCTCCGTGGAGTCATCACACCCCTTGAATGCGCCCTTTACGGCCAAAGGTGTACCCCGGCCAGCCCGGTGGGGCCGTGCATGGTGTCATCCGAAGGGGCCTGCGCCGCATACTTGGGGGAAGTTCCAAGACGAATTGATTAAATGAGTTAGTGGGAATGATTCAGGATGACTCATAATATGCGCACTGAACCGCCCCTACTCAGACACGTCCCGGTGTTATACAATTCAACTGCGGGAAAGTTTTATTCGAGGCTATCCAAAACCGGAGGTCAGCATGGACTATAGTAATAAAGGTCAAAACCAGGTTCTATTGGCCCACGGGGACGGGGGACTACTAACCGCAGAGCTGGTTAACAATATATTCCTCAAACACTTCGACAACCCACTGCTGCGACAGCTTTCCGACGCGGCGGTATTCAGCCTGCCCCGGGGAAGGTTGGCCCTGACCACCGACTCCTTTGTGGTCAACCCCATCTTTTTTCCCGGGGGTGACATCGGCAAGCTGGCGGTTTGCGGCACGGTAAACGACCTGGCGGTCAGCGGGGCGTTCCCCCTGCACCTGGCGGCGTCCTTTATTATTGAGGAGGGCTTTCCCCTGGCCGGCCTGGAGCGCATCGCCGCGTCCATGGCCGCCACCTGCGCCGAGTCCCGGGTGACGGTGGTGACAGGGGACACCAAGGTGGTACCCCGGGGACACGCCGACAAAATTTTCATTACCACCACCGGGGTGGGCCAGGTTATGAAGGGACGGGAACTGGGTCCCCACCGGATACAGCCAGGGGACCTGGTAATTGTCAGTGGCAACCTGGGGGACCACGGCCTGGCGGTTCTTGCCGCCCGGGAAAACCTGGGACTGGCCGGACCCATCAGCAGTGACTGCGCTCCCCTGAACCAGATAATCAAAACCCTGCTGGAGAACTGCCCGGGGGTGCGTATCATGCGTGATTTAACCCGGGGCGGCCTGGCCACCGCGGCCAGGGAAATTGCCCGATCCGGGGGCATGGACATCCACCTGCGGGAAGAGTTGCTGCCAATCAGCCCAGCAGTGCAAGCAGGTTCCAGCCTGCTGGGGCTGGACCCGCTATACCTGGCCAACGAGGGCAAGTTCATGGCCATCATTGGCCGGGGCCAGGCAGATAAGGCGATTGACTTAATCAGGCAAAACCACTACGGCCAAAGCACCCGGGTAATAGGCGAAGTCCGCCAGGGTAAAGGCAACCTGTACCTGAAAACAGCCCTGGGAGGAACCAGAATTCTGGACCTCTTGTCCGGCAGTCCCCTGCCGCGGATTTGCTAGGATTACAGTGAGTTAAAGGTGACGTGTATGGATAAAATAGCCAGCCGTGACATATCCATAACCGGCATTGTACAGGGAGTAGGTTTTCGGCCCCATGTCTACAACCTTGCCCGAAAGTTGGGCTTGCACGGGACTGTGCGCAATTCCGGCAGCGGTGTACACATCCAGGTTGAGGGTACTGAGCACCGGCTGGACGAGTTTATCACCTCCCTGAGGGAAAGCCCGCCCGTCCTGGCCCGAATTGGGAATATGGTTGTCACCGCTGCGCCTGTGCGCAACTTCACCGGTTTTAACATTGCCATTACAGAGGGCCACGCCACCGGCGAGTCGGTGGTGCCCCCGGATACCGCTCTTTGCCCGGGGTGCCGCGGCGACCTGACCAACCCCCGGAGCCGCCATTACCAGTATCCCTTTACCAACTGCACCTGCTGCGGACCCCGGTTTACCATTGTAGAAAGCCTGCCCTATGACCGGCCCAACACCTCCATGAATGTTTTTGCCATGTGCCCTGATTGTGAGGGGGAGTACCGCAACCCGTCTGACCGGCGCTTCCACGCCCAGCCGGTGGCCTGCCCCGGGTGCGGTCCAAAGGTGTGGCTGGCTGATGTAGAAGGCAGGGTAATTGAGGGTGACTGGCTTACCAACACCTGGCTGCTGCTAAGCAAGGGGGAAATAATTGCCCTGAAGAGCCCGGGGGGGTTCCACCTGGCCTGTGATGCGGCAAACACCCGGGCCGTCAAGGAACTACGCCGGCGAAAAGGCCGGCCTTTTAAGCCACTGGCGGTAATGTGCCGGGACCTTGATGTGGTCCGGCAACACTGCTGCCTGTCCCCCGCGGAAGAGGCTAAACTCTGCTCCCCGGCCGCGCCGGTGCTGCTACTGGTAAAAAGAATAGACTCACCCCTCCCGGAGGAACTGGCCCCCAATCTAAAGACTGTGGGGGTGATGTTGCCCTATACACCGCTGCACCATCTGCTGCTGGCCGCAGGACCGCCGGTGCTGGTGATGACCAGCGGCAACCGCAGCGGCCTGCCCCTGGCCAAAAGCAACAACCAGGCCCTGGCCGAGCTTGGGGGCATTGCCGGTTATTTTCTGCTGCACGACCGGGAGATTATTAACCGCTGTGACGACTCGGTGGTGCGCTTAACACCAGGCGCAACCCAGTACCTGCGCCGCTCCCGGGGCTACGTACCCGCACCGGTTACGGTGCCGGCCCCCACCGGGGGGCAGGATTCGGTGTTCCTGGGGGCCGGGGGAGAAATGAAAAACACCTTTTGCCTGCTTAAAGGCAACCTGGCCTACCCGGGCCAGCACACCGGCCGGCTGAATACACGGCAGGGACTGGAGAATTATCGGGAGTGCCTGGAGAACTATACCCGCCTCCTGCGGGCAAGTCCGACAACAGCGGGCTATGACCCGCACCCGGGCTATAACGTCTCCCGGCTGGTTCGGGACCTGGCGTCCAACTGCACCCCGGTGTGGCACCACCATGCCCACCTGGCCTCGTGCATGGCGGAAAACCAGCTGGAGGGGGAGGTTACCGGCATCATCCTGGACGGCACCGGCTACGGCCGGGACGGCAACATCTGGGGCTTTGAAATCCTGCACGGTAACTACCTTGACTTTACCCGGGAATTCCACCTGGAGTACATGCCTCTGCCTGGCGGCGAACGGGCGGTGCAAAGCCCCTGGATCACCGCCGTGGCCTGGCTGGCAGCCCGGCTGGGTGAGAGCGGCCTGGCCCTGGCCACAAAGATATTTCCCGGACGGGAGACGGAGGTTGACTTGCTGGGTAAAATGGTTAGCCGGGGTATAAATTCCCCCCTGGCCTCCAGTTGCGGCAGGCTGTTTGATGCCGCAGCGGCCTTGCTTGGCATCTGCCTGGAGAACACCTACGACGGCCAGGCCGCCACTGAGCTGGGGGAACTGGCCCCGGCAGAGTTTAACTTGGTGGGGGACACCTACCCCTGGGAGCCGGCAGGTGACGTTATCCGCACCGGGGCAATGCTGGCCGCCCTGATGGATGACCTAAAAGGCTGCTGTCCCAAGCCCCTGATTGCCCGCAAGTTCCATGACACCGTAATCGACATGGTGGTTACCGCCGCCCGGCGGGTTAGGGAAACCAGAGGCGCCAGCAGGGTGGTGCTCAGCGGGGGCAGCTGGCATAATCTTTACCTGCTGCAGGGGGTGCTGGCAGTCCTGGAGGATAACGGCTTTGAGGTCTACCAACACCGCCTGGTGCCCCCGGGGGACGGCGGCCTGGCCCTGGGCCAGGCTGTGGTGGCCATGTGGAGGCATCAGCTAAATTTTTCCTGATAACAGTATTTTTTATTTTTCATAACTGCATATTGAAATTTCATGCCAGTTGGTTATTATATTGGGTATTAACTATAGCAAACTTGCTGAAAGAGGTTGCTGATTAACCATGAATACACTTGCTGGCCAGCGTTTGTGGGAAATTGACAGCGTAAGAGGCCTGGCCTTGGTCCTGATGATTATTTATCATCTGCTTTATGACCTTAATGTATTTTTTGGTTTCAGCGTCGCTTATAATGAAGGTCTGTTTTATTTTATTGGTAAAGCTGCAGCTGCGTTGTTTATCTTGGTTGCCGGAATAAGCTGCGCCTTCAGCAACAATAATGCTCTCCGGGGAATTAAGTTGATTTTATGGGGTTATCTGATCTTCCTGGTGACTTCTCTGGTCTTGCCGGGATCTAATATTGTTTTTGGCATCTTGCAGTTTTTGGGCGTATGTTTTTTGCTCTACCCGGTATTTAAAAACCTTACGCCGTCCTTGTTGTTAACAATAGGAGCGGCAATTATTTTTACCGGCCAATTAACCTCCCAATTATCCGTCAGCCACAACTGGCTGGCGCCTCTGGGCTTTTACGGGCCGGACTTTTCTTCCGTAGATTACTTTCCACTGATTCCCTGGCTCGGGATATTCTTAATGGGAATTGCCATTAGAAAAACAGTCTATAAAGAGAATAAAAGTTTGTTTAATCAGGCCGGCAATTATTTTAAGCCCCTTGCCGCCGTTGGAAAACGCACCCTGACTATCTATCTAATTCACCAGCCCCTGATCCTGGGGCTTCTGTATTTAGTCCTCAACCCCCGGGGCCTTTGGGATATGCTAGGAAAATTGGTTGTTGCGTTAACTGTGTTAAAGTAAATTTTAACCTGAACAACTTCCTTGCCAAGATAGGTTTACATAATAGGTAAATATCCTAAGTAATCAAAATAGCAGTGGACGAGTAAAAATACTACTCGCCCAAATTTTCTGTGGAAACATTTTCACCCTGGCCATCGTCTCAATACACAAGGATTAATCTAAAAGGGGTGACCAGGGTTGAAAAGCAAGGTTTGCATGTACACTTTCATAACACTAGTACTGGCATTTTTTTTAACCGCCGCCTATGCCCATAACCAGAGCCTGGCTGTCAATGAGGCTGAAGGGGTATCGGGCGAAAACCTGCCACTGGTAGGCACTTACGAAAACATGAAAAAGCTGCTCGAGAAACACACCGAAAGCCGGGACATACTGCGAGGGGGACTAAAGATGGGGGCGGCCCCGCAAGATGCCATGGAATCAGTCAGCCAGAATGCAGCAACCAGCGCCGGCACCGCTCCAAGGTTCTCCGAAACCAATATTCAGGTTAAGGGCGTGGACGAATCTGATTTGGTCAAGACAGACGGCGAATATATCTACCAGGTTGTGCACAATCAGGTCAAAATCACCAGGGCCTTGCCCGCCAGCCAGATGGAATTGGCATCAACCATAACCTTTGACGACAAAAACTTTAGCCCCAGGGAGCTGTATGTGGACAGCAAACACCTGCTGGTGATCGGTTCCTCAAACCATGAATACTGGCGCCAACATCCTGAACCGGAACCGGCGCCCCTTAGAGTCATGCCGCCCTACTGGAACAACTCAACCAGGGCGCTGGTATATGATATCAGCAACAAAAAAAAGGCCACCTTTGTCCGGGAGGTGGAGCTGGAGGGCAGTTATTTAACCTCCCGCAAAATTGGCCCGGTGGTTTACCTGCTGTCCAACAGCTACATCAACTACCCGCATATTGAAAAACCCTTCTACAGGGACACCCTGGCCGAACAAGCGCTAAACAACATCGACTATGATCAGATCCGCTATTTCCCCGGCTGTTATTACCCCAACTACCTGCTGGTGGCAGCCTTTGACCTGGATAAGAAAGAGGAGGCCGTGGTTAACGCCTACCTGGGATCCGGGAACAACATCTATATGTCCGGAGAAAGCCTGTATGTGTCCGTAGCCCGGGATTACCGGGACACCGCGGTATACAAATTTAACGTAAAGGGTGCCGCAGTTGATTACCAGGGCCAGGCTGTGGTTCCCGGCACCCCCTTGAACCAGTTTTCCATGGATGAGCACAAGGGACACTTTAGAATTGCCACCACCGACTTCAGCGGCAGATTAAAAAACGGCGTATACATCCTGGACAATAAGATGCAGCTGACCGGCAAAATCGAAAACATCGCCCCCAATGAGCGCATCTACTCAGCCAGATTCATGGGTGACAAGGGCTATCTGGTTACCTTTGAAATCGTGGACCCGCTATTTGTCCTTGACCTGAGCGACCCGGCCAAACCAGAGATTCTGGGCGAGCTCAAGATACCCGGCTTCAGCAATTACCTGCATCCTCTAGACGACACCCACCTGCTGGGTATAGGCAAGGACACCGTTGCCGTTGACCGCAAAGACCACACGGGCAGGGTGGTGGGTCCGCCGATGGTCTACGAGCTGGGCATCAAGCTGGCCATTTTTGATGTCAGTGATGTCAACAACCCCAGGGAGAAGTATGTTGAGATCATCGGTGACCGGGGAACCTATTCGGAAGTACTGCACAACCACAAGGCCCTGCTGTTCGACCAGAGGAACAATCTGCTGGCCTTCCCGGTAACCATAATGAAGTCGGAAACCGGGGACATCAACAGCTATGGGTACTTCACCTTCCAGGGCGCGGTGGTATACGGGGTGGACCTGGTCAAAGGCTTTAAACTCAAGGGTCAAATCACCCACATGTCCGGGGAGGACTACCGGAAAGCCGGCTATTATTACGGCGGGGAAGAAAAGAGCATCAACAGGCTGCTGTACATTGATCAAAACCTGTACTCCTTGTCCAACAGCCAGATCCAGGCAAATAATCTTAACACCCTGGAGTTTATCAACAAGCTGGAATTTTAGTTTTTCACACGCGGGCCCTGGTACTCACCAACTTTCTGTCAGAGGTCCGGCAAATCCGGGTGGGGCTGAAGGAGTACCCGCTGCCCTTTGAGGCGCTGTCTCTTTTGGTAATCTGGCGGTTGCCTTTCCCGCTGCGGGATTCGCTGATCGAAGCCCGGCACCGGGAGGCCCGGAAGCAGGGACTGAACCCCTTGACCGCGGTGGGCTACCCCGAAATGGTACTCAGTTGTTGAATAATTGGGGTCAGGCTTTACTTTGCAAAAAAGCTGCAAAGTAAAGCCTGACCCCAATTATTTAGATTATGATGGTGGTCCTGTCAAACTTGGTGAAGGAGAAGCCGGAGAAATCCTCGTTGTAGGTGTTCCTGTAATTCTCGAGGATCCCGATAGCCACTGCTTCACCCAGCTTCAGGCCCTCTGTTCCGTCGGAGCGCCAGTGTATGCCTGCGGTGTCACGACCGAGGGCGATGTTTGCGGCAAGTTTGTTCAATTCCCCACCTACTGTCAAAGGAGGCCCTGTGTAAGGAAACAGCGAGAGACCGTCAGCGCTGGCCACAACCGGATCGCGAATGATAAAAGATTCTCTGAAAAACGCTTTCAGCATGGTGACTCCTGCTCCAACAAAGCAGGCGTGACCGGCGGGATAGGCCGTATGGGTGGGGCAGCCCTCCGGATAGGCCTGAGGCAGCAGGTAGGCGCCGAATTTGCTGAAGACTGCGGAAACCGCTTGGGAGTCAAGCAGTTCTTGGTTGATCGGGTAGCTGGCGGCGCCTGTCAAAAGGTTCTGGACGCGTCCTCCGAACTCCTCGGGCCGGAGCCGGCGGTGCACCAGCCATTTCTGGAACCAGGCGGCCTTCAGTGCCGCCCGGGCTGCCCGGGCCACAAAATCCAGAATATGTGCGGCGCCGAAGGTAACAAAACCGACCTGGGTCGCCGAACGCCGATAGGGGTTGCTTGGCGCCAGTGCCGACTCTCCAAAACCAAGCAGAATCAGGCAAGCAGTGAGGACACCCTGGTAGGGCAAATCCCGGTGAACATATTCGCCCAAATCACGGCCGTTACGGATGTAGCGGGGTGTGGGGTCGAATTTATCCGGGGCTGCCGGAAGAAATCCGTTTTGGATGTCCAGCCATTCCATATACGAGGTCAGGTAGTCGACGCCGGCCACTGTGATGCGGTATCGCTGGTCGATCGTTTTAGCCCCGAAGGAAAAGTCCTTCCACAGGAACTGGGAAATATAGGGCCCCACCAGGTCGCCGGGAGTATTCCCGCGGAATAGAGTTCCGGGAGTGACCATGCCATTGACCTTGGGCCCGCGAAAATCCGAAAACCTTGATAGATCGGAAGCGGTCGCCAGGGTGAGTGGATCGGTTTCATAGTCTGTGAAAGGCACATCACGGGCTAATGCCTGCCAGTATAGTTCGGCCATCTCACCGGCTGTCTCCGCACTGCTGAAGGCCGGCGCCGGAATCATACCCAAATGATGAGAATCAGGTCCCACCAGATCAAAGGCATAAGCGGCCTGGGGATTGGCGAGTTTGACAACGCCTCCCAAAGGTATGAATTCAAATTTATCCGGGTTACCAGTAGATAGAGCCCTAATCAAGGCATTATAGGTATTGAGGTTGACTTCACCCAGTTGATTGTGCGGCAGCCCCTTGGAATAGTTGCCGATTTTATTTGGATAAAGATTTTCATCGCCGTTACATGGATGGCCCGGGAGAGGCAGGTCCCTTTGAAAAAGCGCAGCTTTCTGGCGAACTCGAAATGCCTCTTGACGACGCTGCCGTGCACTTACCGGCCCAATTTCACACGACTCCAAAATAATATTGCTCATTTTGGGTTCACTCCTGTATCCAAAAATTATTAATTAACCATATTTTATATTATGAAAAGAAATATAATCTGTTCTCGAACTGCAAGGGAATATTTGGACGGCGTGTTTTTTCCTTACTAAACCATATATGATTCCACTGCAAAAAACCTAATAACCAAAATTAATTCGTGGTGCAGAAGGGTAAGTAAAGTTAAATATCGAAATATACTATTGGAATCGTCCCTGAGGCGTAGCGGGCATAGCGAAAAAAGCTATATTATGTTGTAGTGCTAACTAATAATGTTGAAAAAGGTATTGAAGCGCATGTACCAACTGTTGGATTCGCAAGGAATCGTGGCCATAAGAGAAATTCCTTCCCGGGATCCTGTCTTCGGGCGCTTCCCGGAAAGCATCGCCGGGCCGGTCGCCGAAGCCCTCCGGTCAACTGGTGTGGGGGCGCCGTATCTCCACCAGGAAGAGGCGATGAATCATATTTGGGCCGGTCGAAATGTGATCGTCACCACCGGCACCGCCAGCGGCAAGTCACTGATTTACACGGCGCCGGTGTTTTCCGCCCTGGTCGAAGACACCGGCGCCCGCGCTGTGTATATTGCCCCGACAAAGGCGCTGGGACAGAACCAGCGCCATAAAATGCAGGCCCTGGCTGACGAAATCCATTGGCCGGGCCGGGTGCCGGCTGTCTCGGTATGCGACGGTGATACGCCGCGCGAACAGAGGCAGTCTATTTTAAGGGAAGCCGGTGTTATCCTGACCACTCCCGACTTTCTGCACTACGTGGCCCTGCCGAATCACCGGATGTACCCGGAACTTTTTCAAAATCTTAAATATATCGTCATTGACGAAGCACATTATTATGTCGGGGTTCTGGGAAATCACTTTTGCCAGGTTCTGCGCCGCCTCAGGCGGTTATGCCGCCTTTACGGCTCCAGGCCGGTATTTGTTCTTTGTTCAGCCACCATAGCCAACCCCCTGGAATTCGCCCGGAACCTGACCGGAGTGGCGCATGAGCTGGTCAAAGAGGAGACTTCACCGGCCGGACCCAAAACGGTGGTGTTTTATGTGCCCCCGCGGTATGGGGACGGGAACAATGCGCGCCGGCGAAACGCCGTGCTGGAAGCCGCCAGGATTGTTGCGGCCTATACGGGTGCCGGGCACCGGGTGATTATGTTCGGGCGCTCCAGAAATGTGGTTGAAACGGCCTACCGGAAGGTGCTCAAAGACCTGCCGGAAAACCTGCGCGATCACGTGTCTCCATATAAAGGGACCTACACGCAAGAGGTCAGGAGGGAAGTGGAGGCCGGGCTTTTATCCGGGAAATTGACCAGCGTTTTGACAACTAACGCGCTTGAGCTCGGCATCGACATCGGTTCAATGTCGGTGTGTGTGCTCTCCTTTCCCGGTTCTATCGCGTCCACCTGGCAGCAGGCCGGCCGTGTCGGCCGCTCCGGCCAGAAATCCCTGATCGTGCTGATCGCTTCGGAAGACCCGCTGGAAATGTACCTGGTGAACAACCCCGACTATTTTTTCGGACAGCCGTGCGAAAATGCTGTTGTTAACCCCCGGCAGTTGCAGTTTATCTGTGACCACCTGCCCCTGGCGGCGGCTGAGAGCCTGCTGGTAAAAGAGGATGCGGACTTCTGGGGCGAACAACCTTTTTTTAGTGCGGTAAAGCTGGTGCGAAACAGCGGGGCGATTAGGCTGATTAAGAAAAATGGCGCCAGAGCTTACCTGCCGGCCAGCAACATTTTGTACTTCGGATTAAGGAGTGAGAGCAGGAATTTCAACTACATCGGCCCGCAGGGGCAGGTGATCGAGCAGGCCGAATATAAAGACGTCCTGGTTTCCGGCTACCCGGGCGCGATCCTTCTGTCCAGGGGCAATGAATACCTGGTGGGTGAAATTGATTACGAAAGCAACAGCGTCAAGCTTTTGCCCCTGCCGCAGGGATTGAAAGGCTTTACCACCTCGGCGAACATACGGACAACCATTGACAACGTAATACAGGAGGAAAAAAGGGAGTTTGAACAGGTCGTGTGCGGGCTGGGGGAGGTCCGTGTCCGCCGGGCCATAGAAGGGTACTATTTGCGAAGCCCGCAGGGTAAGGTGGAGAGCAAACCTTTAAATCAGCATATCGTACCAGTGGAAATGACGACAGTGGCGTACTGGCTGGACTTTCCCGGCAGTCTGTTGGACCGGTTTTCATCTGCTCGCCGCCACGGTGCCATCCATGCCGTCGAACACCTGCTGCGGGTGGTGGCTCCATGGCGGGTTCTATGCGATCGGGCCGATATCGGAACCCATTTCGAAATCGACGGATCGAGAGCGAGAATCTACCTGTACGATAACTACTCCGGTGGGGTGGGCATCTGTGAATCTCTACCGGATTTAACCAGTGAAATTTTAACCCACTGTCTAGAAATTGTTGGGGGTTGCTTCTGCGTGGATGGGTGTCCCGGCTGTATTCACATCCCGAAGTGCGAGCAGT
This sequence comes from Bacillota bacterium, assembly GCA_040753155.1. Lineage (GTDB taxonomy): Bacteria > Bacillota > Desulfotomaculia > Desulfotomaculales > JBFMEU01 > JBFMEU01. The sequence continues at coordinate 11,111 of JBFMEU010000039.1, read as the reverse complement.
CAAACGATGATCTGGATAAAGAGGGCGCCTTGCTGCTATTGGCCGGCGCCCTGAACAAAAAACGTGAGGCACGCGCTATGCGATCCGCGATGGAGAAGCAGCCGTCACAGAAAATAGACCGGGCCGGGATCAAACGGGCGGCGCGCCGGGAAGAGCGCAGGATTAAAAGGATAGACAGTATTGAAGCGGCGGAAAAAGCAAGCAAGACGGCCGGGGAACTGGAGAACGGTGGTCCGGAAAACTTTCGCCGTCTGGCTAAACTGGAGAAACAGGTGGCATTGATGATCTACCTGCTGGCCGCCGGCGATACTGTCGATCTGGTGTCGATAGCGGCTGGTGCCGCTCAGATGGGGTTGGATGACAGGCGCCTGCGTTTGATATTAGAAAACCTCGTAGCGCATAACGTGATTAACCATACAAAGGACGGTTATGGAGTTTGGCGAAAAATCTCGAAATACCTTGCCATGGTAAATAAAGAGCCCGGGATATAGTGGCCGGGTTTATCGCCCTGCTTCGTCGTGGCGCTTTTCTCCCGATTCCTGGCAAATCAGGTCCGATGCAGAGAGTTAATCGTATTTCCCCAGCCTCAAGGAGTGCGTCAGGAGATTCTTTTTTTGTTTTTACCCTTTGGAATTTGCTAATAATTATGCTATCATAATAGCATAATTATTAGCAAGGATAAAATTATACTATATTAGACCAATAACCGACTTGAGGACTGGCGCGGAGTTTCTGTCCGCCTTATTTTAAATAAGTATGCGTATGTTTTAGCAACCAGGGGGAATATGTGAATGAATACCGGGGCACCGATCGGTTTTGTCACTCTCTTTAGTGAGAACAAGATATCCGTGGAAACTGTGGCCACCGTGCTCAATTATAGTTCATTCTGCCTTCAAATCACCAACAATCAGGCCGCGCTAGCCCAAATTTGCACCAGAATTCCTCCGGACCTGCTGATTATCGATTCTCCGGCCGACATTTCGGACAAAACCGCTCTGGCCCGGCTCATAGGAAACATTTCGCCGCTCCCGTCAGTTCTGCTCATAGTTCCCGCTGATAGTGAGGCGGATACGATTCAGTGGCTGAAGTTATTTAGGGGAACCGAGGTTTTGAGAAAACCCATTTCAGTTTTTGAGCTAGGTGAACGTATTGATACCTTACTTTCGGCGAGGAAGCCGTCAGGTCATCCCAGGCCGGTTCCCGAGGGCGATCACCGATCTCGGGTGCTGGTGGTTGAGGACAGCCGGCTGCAGATGAAGGTACTCTTGGACTATCTGAAGGATCAGGATGTGGAGTTGATCACCGCCGCTGACGGTCTGGATGCTCTGAATACCATCCAGGAGGTCATCCCCGACCTGGTGTTGCTTGATGTGGTTCTGCCGGGGATGGACGGTTTTGAAGTCTGCCGGCGGATAAAGTCATCACCTGATACCGCTGAGATACCTGTTATCATTATCACCAGCCGCAGCAAACACGAGGACAAGCTGGAGGCTCTCCGTTGCGGAGCTGACGACTTTTTAACCAAGCCCATAGACCGCCGGGAACTGATGCTGAAGACCGGCAGCCTTCTAAAACGGCGACAACAGTTGGCCGAACTCACCAGTGAGGCCAGCAGGGATCCACTCACCGGTTTGTTCAACCGCAGATACCTGAACTTTGCTCTGGAGCGGGAAATATTGATTGCTGCAGGCGGCGATTCCCCTTTGTCACTGATCATTTTGGATGTGGATTATTTCAAGTCCTATAACGATAGAAACGGGCACCCCGCGGGAGACGAGGTGCTTAAAACAATCGGCTCAATTCTGACTTCCGCGCTGAGAAAATGTGACATTGTCGCCCGGTACGGCGGGGAAGAATTCCTGGTCATTTTGCCGAATACCGATATCGAAGGAACATTCCGGGTCGCTGAAAAGATCCGGCGGGCGGTGGAGGAATACCCCTTTCCAAACGGGGACAGTCAGCCCGGAGGAAAACTCACCGTCAGCCTCGGTGCGGCTTGCTTCCCGGAACACTCCCACAACGCTGCGGAGCTTGTGAACCTCGCGGATAAGGCCATGTACAGAGCCAAGCAGGAAGGCCGAAACGGCTTCAGGATGCACGGGATTTAGGAGCGCCGCTCTCCGGTGGCGGAATTCCGGCTTGAAATGTTTCTCCGGGCAATAGAATACCTATTGACAATAACCTATTGACAATATTGGAAATCACACTATAATTAAACCAATAGTTTAACAGGATACATTCCAGGCGCCCGCAAGGGGTAATAGGGAACCGGGTGACAATCCCGGGCGGTCCCGCCACTGTAACCGGTAGTCCACCTCACAACCACCGCTTGTCGTCCGTCAGGCAAGGCAAACGGGAAGGGAGGCCCGGGCGCTATCCCGGAAGCCAGGAAACCTGCCTGGAAGTGTTTTTACACATTCTCGTGGAAAAGGATTGTGTACTGGTGCTCATGGATGATGGAAAAGTCCATGCCTTAAGAGGCATGGACTTTTTTTGGTGTGCGTAGTTACAAAACATATCCCAAAGGAGGAAGTTTAATGTCCACGTTAAGCAGTGCCCTGGCGGGAAAAATCACGCCGGATATGGAACAGGTAGCGGCAAAGGAAGGAGTTGCGCCGGGGTTTATCCGGCAGGGGATAGCTGAAGGCACAATTGTCATTCCGCGCAATCTTAACCGCAGCAACTGTATTCCGGTGGGGATAGGGGCGGGCCTGCGCACCAAGGTAAGCGCCAGTGTGGGCATGTACGGCAGGGGCGCGGATATTGCCTCGGAGATAAATAAAATCAAGGCGGCTGTTGACGCGGGTACGGATTCTGTCATGGACCTCAGTGTCAGCGGGGATATTGACACCATGCGCCGGGAAACCCTTGCCGCCACCACCACGCCGGTGGGAACACTGCCCCTGTATCAGGCCATAGCTGAAGCTGCTGATAAACATGGAACACCGGTCAACATGACAATTGATGACCTATTTGAAGTAATTGAACGACAGGCGGCCGACGGGGTCGACTTTTTGGCGTTGCACTGCGGCACTACCATGAACGTGGTGGAGCGGGCCAGGCGGGAGGGACGGATTGATCCCCTGGTCAGCTACGGCGGGTCCCACTTGATTGGGTGGATGGTCCGCCACCAGAAAGAAAACCCGCTCTATGAACATTATGACCGGGTACTGGAAATTGCCCGCCGGTACGACGTAACCCTTAGTCTGGCCGACGGCATGAGGCCGGGCTGCCTGGCTGATTCCCTGGACGGCGCCCAGGTGGAGGAACTGGTTGTTCTGGGTGAACTGGTCAGGCGGGCCAGAGCGGCCGGGGTGCAAATAATGGTTAAAGGGCCGGGACATGTGCCTTTAAATCAGATTGAAGCAACCGTTATGTTGCAGAAAAGATTGTGCAAGGGAGCGCCTTACTTTGTTTTCGGCCCCGTGGTCACCGACACGGCAGCCGGGTACGATCACATAAGCGCCGCCATCGGAGGCGCTCTGGCGGCCCGGGCGGGGGCGGATTTTATCTGCTATGTCACGGCCGCCGAACACATCGGACTGCCCGATGCCGGCCAGGTGCGGGAAGGGGTAATGGCGGCGCGCATTGCGGCCCACGCCGCGGATTTGGCCAAAGGACTGCAGGGGGCCGAAGAATGGGACCTGCAGTTGTCCCGGGCCAGGAAAGAATTAAACTGGGACCGGCAGATTGCCCTGGCCATAGACCCAAAGCGGGCCGGGCTGTTGAGGAAAGAGCGGAGTGAAGAGTCTTCGTCGGCCTGCGCCATGTGCGGCAAGTACTGTGCCATGGAAGTGGTTTCACGCTACCTGGGCAGCACCAGACAAGGATGTTAAGGGAAGGGGTGCTTGAAAATGACGCAGGTATTGGCAGCCCGGGCGGGCCAAATTACTCTAGAAATGGAAATGGTCGCCTCCCGGGAAAACCTGGACGTGGAATTAATCCGGGAAGGGGTGGCGGCGGGTAGAATTGTTATCCCCAAGAACATCAGCCGTAAAGAATTTGATTGCTGCGGCATCGGGCAGGGGCTTAAAATCAAAGTAAACGCCCTTATCGGCACCTCAAGCGACCGGGACAATATCGAGGTGGAAGCGCGCAAACTGACTATCGCCCAGGAGGCGGGGTGCGACGCCGTCATGGATTTAAGCACCGGCGGGGACATAGACGGCATGCGACGGCAGACCCTGGCCAGAGCCGACATTCCGGTGGGCAGTGTGCCCATTTACCAGTGCGCCATTGAAGCCATTGAAAAGCGGGGCAGCGTTGTGGTCATGGCGGAAGAGGATATGTTTGCCGCCGTGGAAAAACAGGCGGCGGAGGGCGTTGATTTTATGGCCATCCACTGCGCCCTGAACTTCGACGTAATCAAGCGCCTCAAGACTACCGGGCGGGTTACGGACGTGGTCAGCCGGGGCGGGGCCTTCCTGACCGGCTGGATGCTGCACAACAATAAAGAAAACCCCTTATACGAGCAATTTGATCGCCTGCTGGAGATTTTAAAAGCCTATGACGTAACCCTCAGCCTGGGTGACGCCATCCGGCCCGGATCAACCGCCGACTCCCTGGACGGGGCGCAATTACAGGGCCTGATTATTGCCGGGGAGCTGGTTGCCAGGGCCCGGGCGGCGGGTGTGCAGGTTATGGTGGAAGGCCCCGGGCACGTGCCCATGCACCATGTGAAGACAACCATGCTGCTGCAGAAGCGGTTATGCCAGAACGTCCCCTATTTTATTCTGGGCACCCTGGCCACCGACGTGGCCCCGGGGTACGATCATATAACTTCAGCCATTGGCGGCGCCATAGCCGGAGCATCCGGCGCGGATTTCATCTGTTACGTGACGCCGGCCGAGCATCTCGGGCTGCCCACGGAACAGGACGTCAGGGAAGGTGTCATGGCGGCCCGGATCGCCGCGCACGCGGCGGATCTGGCCCGGGGAAACAAGCAAGCCCTGGCACGGGACACCCAAATGGCCCGGGCCCGGGTGGCCCTGGATCTGGACAGGCAAATTGCCCTTGCCATAGATCCGGAAAAAGTTAAAGCAGCCCACGGCAACGGGGACGGCGACCAATACTGCGCCGTTTGCGGACCGGACTGTACGGCGCAAATTGCGGCCAAATATTTCGGCATAATCTGAACTGGAGTTGGGGCGATTTGCATCTCTTAATCGCATTGCAATTTTTGACGAGAATACCGGTCTCTATTAAATCTGCCGTAACCGCAAAGGATCTAGCCCGCTCTATGGCCTATTTCCCGCTGATTGGTTTGTTCATTGGAGGATTGGCGGCAGTTGTCCACTATTTATTCTCCTTTATCCTGGCCGGTCCCGTATGCGACCTTTTTGCCCTGGCGTTTTTGGTCATTGTAACCGGCAACATGCACGGAGACGGTTTGATGGATGCCGCCGACGGCTTTTTCAGCGGTAAGCCCAGGGAAAGAATCCTGGAGATTATGCATGACTCCCGGGTGGGGGCCCACGGCGTGATGGCCTGCAGCCTGGTACTGCTGGCAAAATTTGCCCTTTTGACACAGGTACCCGCGCCATTGAAAAGCACGGCCCTGGTCCTGTTTCCGGTTTTGGGCCGGTGGGCCCAGGTGTATGCGGCCAGTCTTTATCATTATGCCAGCAGCAGCATGGGAACAGGTTCCTTTACCAAATATGTGGGCCTGCGTGAAATAGCTATAGCCTCTGTCTTCTCCCTTGGCGCGGCAATACTTTTTCTGGATCCGCCACGGGGAATAGCTCTGGCCTGTACAGTCCTGGCAGGTACGGCTATCCTGGCCTGGTTTGCCTGCAGGCGCATCGGCGGGGTCACCGGGGATGTCCTGGGCGCCCTGAGCGAATGCGCTGAAGTATTGAGCCTGTTTGTTTTGGCGGCCATGTTCAAGAATTTTTCTATCTGAATCAAGCCGCTGATAAATATTGAGTCAGGTCAGTTAATCATTAATCAGTTCCCATGAATAATACGTTATGTTAACCCGAGGAGGTTGGCGCATGAAACTGTCACTGGAAGAAACCCTTAGCGGCATTAGGCCGATAAGTTTGGACTGGCGTTTTAAGGCCAGGCAGCACCTGGATAACCTGGCGATTCCCCGGGGGAGTCTGGGTGACCTGCTGAATATTGCGGAACAATTGGCTGCCGTGAAACAGACCCTGAAACCTTCCGTCAGGGAAAAAGCAGTGGTTACCATGGCCGCGGATCACGGGGTGGTTGACGAGGGCGTAAGCGCCTTCCCCCGGGAAGTTACCCTGCAAATGGTAGCCAACTTTGTGGCCGGCGGGGCGGCCATTAACGTTCTTGCCGGGGTGGCGGGCGCCCGGGTGGTAGTGGTAGATATGGGTGTTGCCGCCGATCTTTCAGGTTTGGCCGGGGAAAAGGTGCTTTCCCGCAAGGTGGACTTCGGAACCCGCAATATGGCCCGGGGGCCGGCCATGACCCGCCGGCAGGCCGTGCAGTCCCTGGAGACCGGCATAGGAATTGCCTGTGATCTGGTAGAGGAAGGGGTTGAGCTTTTAGCCACCGGGGATATGGGCATCGGCAATACAACCCCCAGCAGCGCCATCCTGGCCGCATTCTCCCGGCGGCCGGTTCATGAGGTGGCCGGCCGGGGGACGGGAATCAGTGACCAAGCCCTGGAAAATAAAGTCCAGGTTATCCAAAGGGCACTGAGTTTGAATAAACCAAACCCCGGGGACCCGGTGGACGTGCTGGCCAAGGTGGGCGGATTCGAGATTGGCGGCATTGCCGGTCTCATCCTGGGTGCGGCTTACCACAGGGTACCTGTGGTGGTTGACGGCTTTATATCCTCCGCCGGGGCGCTGCTGGCCAAAAACCTGGCGCCCGCCACCCTTGATTACATGATCGCCGGTCACCGTTCCCTGGAAAACGGGCACAGGATCATGCTGGAGGAACTGGGGCTCAGGCCGCTGCTAAACCTGAATCTCAGGCTGGGTGAGGGGACCGGGGCGGCCCTGGCCATGAACATAGTGGAATCAGCCGCCCAGGTAATCAATAAAATGCTTACCTTTGAAGATGCCGGGGTATCCAGAAACACCTCAGGAGATGCCGGGGCATGAAAAAGCCGCCCTATTTAAACCGCGATACCCAGGAAAAAGGCCCGCAATACCTGGAGGACCTGGCAACCGGATACTGGTTTTCGGAAGTTCTTTTTACAGCGATTGAATTGGACTTATTTAGCCTGCTGGCCTCTGCCGGAAAAAACGCCGCAGAGATTGCCGCTGCACTGAAACTGGATGCCCGCGGGACTGAGCGTTTTTTGCAGGCGCTCTGCTCCCTGGGCCTTGTCACCTGCGGTGGCCAAGTTTATTACAATACTAAAATTGCCTCGGAGTACCTGGTTCAAGGTAAAGCAAACTATCAGGGCAATTCCATCCTCTGGCGCAAATACCTTGCCGCTCCTTGGGGAGGCCTGGTCAACTGCCTTAAGACCGGGGGAAGAATTTTTGAGGCGGCCCCGGAAGAATCACAGCAAATAACAGAACGAATAAGCCGTTATATCGACGCCATGGACAACGTGGCCAGAATCAAAACCCGGGAAATCCTGCCCCTCTTTAATGATTATAACCTTGCAGGAAATATTCTCGACGTGGGTGCGGGTTCCGGGGCTATTTCCGCCGGTTTTCTGGAACACTTTGCCGGTACCCGGGCAACCCTCATGGACCTGCCGGATATTTTAAACTATACCGGACAGCTGTTGCGCCGGCAGACTATTGCCGGCCGGATAACTCTATGTCCGGCCAATATTCTGGATCCCTGGCCGGTGCCTAAAGGTTCTTTTGACCTGTTGATTCTCTCCAATGTGCTTCATGCTTACGCTGAAGATGAGGCCGGTCATGTCCTGGGAGAGGCCGAAGACTGTTTAAAACCGGAAGGCCTGCTGGTAATCCACGATTTTTTCCTGGAGCATTACCCGGAAAAGGCCGCCCTGTTTGACTTGAACATGCTGATTAATACATACAACGGCAAAGTTTTTACTGCGAAATGGGTAAGCCGGCTGCTGGCCGGGAAAAACCTTTATGCCACCGATCTTATACCCCTAGCCTCGGATACCGGTGTCCTCATTGCCGCAAAAAATGCCGGCCGGCTGGCAAAAATCCACCTGCATCCCATATTACGCCTGGCGGCCAAAATTAAAAACCTGGGCTTTGTCAATGTAACTTCTATCGCTGTGGAGATCATTCACATTCCTGACTGGGCTGACCAGCGCTGCCAATACGGTTGCGCCGAATTTGGCAGACCCCGCTGCCCGCCCAACAGCCCTGCCCCGGCCAGAACCAGGGAAATGCTGAAGGATTATAGCCGGGCCCTGCTGCTGGAAGGGGAACCGCCGACCAGGGACTTCCAGCGTCAGGTCCTGGCGGCGGAAAAGGAAGCTTTCCAAGGGGGGTATTATAAAGCTTTTGCTTTTTGGGCCGGCCCCTGCTCCCTTTGCCAGCCCCCTTGCGCCGCAGGCGAAATATGCCGTAATCCCCGGGATGCCAGGCCTTCCATGGAAGGGGCGGGTATCGATGTTTTTGCAACGGTGCGGCGGGCGGGATTCCCGTTGCGTCCGCTGAGGGAAAAAGATGATTATATTAAATATTTCGCATTGCTTTTATTGGAGTGATCTTTATGCGAGTTTTGCTGGTACAGGCTCTATCCGGCTGGAAACCTGGCACCTGCAGCAAAACGTATTCATGTGGAACGAAGTGAGGTGAACTAAGGGCGCGTAGTATCTGGGGTTGGTGGCGCCAGATGGGTCAACACGCTTATCCCAATGCAAAGGAGTTGCTCATTACAGCGGACGGTGGTGGCAGCAACAGTTCTCGTTCCCGTCTTTGGAAAGTGCAATTACAGAAACTGGCTGATGAGACCAGGCTCTCCATCTCTGTATGCCATTATCCGCCTGGTACCAGCAAATGGAATGCCATTGAGCACCGAATGTTTTCTCACATCACTCAAAACTGGCGTGGGCGGCCACTCATAAGCTACGAAACCATTGTTAACCTGATTGCCAACACCACGACGAAAGCCGGGTTGACCATTCAATGTCAACTGGACACCCAGGAATACCCTAAAGGAATCAAGGTTTCCGATGAAGAGCTTCGGGCGGTTCGGATAGAGCGTTCTGAGTTTCGTGGCGAGTGGAATTATACCATTCTACCGAAAAATTGATTTTAGATTAATATTTTGCGGCTCCTAAGGTTCCGGGGTGGTATACTTTTATTGAGCAAAAAAACTCCGACCCAAAGCTTTTTACGGTCCCCTTCATGCCGAGCGTATCCACTATGGCCGTTTTACAAAATTGTTTTGTGCCTGTCGGGGGTGGGTGTGCTTTTTCTAGTCAATAGAATGCCGGACCAAATGGCTGTAAGTGGCGCTACTGCAACCAACCCGATACTTCCCACAACAGTATGCATGATTTCTTTGGAAACATATTTTAGGTTGACTATGTTAACTATGGGTGTGCCCTGGGCCATGAAAACCATAAGCAAGGCTATATAACCCCCTGTATAGGCAAATAGCAAGGTGGTTGTCATGGTGCCTACCACAGCCCGGCCTATGTTAAAGCCGGAGCGAATGGCATCGGCAGTGGAGATGTCCGGGTTTTTTTCCACTATCTCGTTTACTGAGGCAGCTATATCAATGGCTACATCCATCAGGGCGCCCGCAGAGGCAATAAAGACAACGGCGATCAGGATTTCGGTCAGGTTAAGGTGTGCGTACCCGGCATATAGCAAGCTCTCGGCGTGAGGCAGGACGGCGCCGTGGATTTTAAACAGATTTCCGAAGATGATGGCCAGAATACCAGTCAGGATTGTGCCGGACAGAGACCCGATAATGGCGGCCAAAGATTTTCTGTTAAGCCCGCCAACCAGTAATAATACCACCACAGTGACAATAATAACAAAGACCAGGGAGATTATAATTGGATTCCAGCCCTTTAACAGCAAAGGGATTAAAAATTTCCAGATCAATAAAACGGTCAAAACAAAAGAAAGCAGGGCTTTAGCACCCGTCCAGCGGGCGAACATAATCAAAAAAACTGCAAACAGACCAAACAGTATGGCTTCCAGGTCAACCCGATAGTGGTCAATGATATTGACATGTCTAATTCCCTGCTCATTATAGTCAATAACAACCAGGGCCTTGTCTCCTTCTTCAAAGGCTTTATCCAGCTCAAGCCGGCCTACAAATCTGTTCCTGGCCTCTGACTCCTGCCCCTTAAAAGGGCCGTTGAGGATTCTAACTTTGCAGATTTGCTCACCCTGGAAAATGAAGCCCACTGTGCTTGAAATATTAGCATTGTTGACTTCCAGCACCCTTGCCGCCGCCCGGGTACTGTTGGGGTATGCGTTGGAAGGAAAGCCAGTGGGAAGCAAAGCCAAAAGTAAAACCGCTAATAAGACACATACAATAAAAATAAGTTCCGGTTTGGAAACTCTCCTGTTGAACATATAGCTGCCTCCGAAATAATAAATAAGAAAAACTGAGCGGGATTATCCCGCTCAGGGACAGCACTTCAGACTCATTTACATATGTTAGCCCCGGTTTATGGCTAGGCCGCTTTTTTAGCTTTACTGGTTTTAGTTATTGCTGCCAGCTTATAATAAACATCAGTGTTGTCATAAAATCCGTCGAACAATTCAGCGCCCGCGCCTATGGCATAAACCGGTACCGGGAGCCCTGTGTGGGAGTATGAGGTAAAGCTCAGGCCCGCGCGGTGGTTGACGATGTGGCAGAGGGTTACGGTAACGGGCTCATAGCCGCCGTAGAGAATGTACTCCTGTCCGGTGTGTTTGGCCGTGTCATAGGTTCTCTGGAGTGCCGCCTCGAGCAACTCCAACTCGTAGTTGGTGAAATCAGACTTGGATATTCCGTAGGCTGCCTGGATGGCCGGTATCAGATCATCTAAATCGGCATTAGCTTGAGGGGTATTCTTCTTATACTCGTTTACGATTTTTGTGAATTCAACGTAGGACATGGTGTTACCGGTCACTTTAATATAGACTATCCGTTCAATTTTTCTCACATTAAAATAGACTGCAGCACCAATGTTAAGCAAAAATCCCTACCAAATTTTTTAAATTTGGTAGGGATTTTGTATCTGA
>JBFMEU010000038.1:0-26253 GCA_040753155.1 Bacillota bacterium | reverse complement strand
ACTAATCCGCCCTAAGACCCCCGCCTCTGTAGGCGGCGGGTTTCAAAGGGCGGTTAAGTCCAGTATGGACTCGGCTAACATTCAGAGGGGGTTGAATCCCCCTCTGAATGAAGTCTCGTTCAAGCCGGCGCACCTGTTTGTACTTGCGGCTTATTCTGACTCCTGAATTCTGAATTCTGAATACCTGAAAAGAGGAGTTTACTGCCAGGGCATTTACAGTTATAATTAACTAAATTACCGGCCTGACCGGGGCGGAGTAGTTCTGACCGGGAGGGCTGCCAACTTAACTCGAATCCCTGCGGCGAACAGGCACGGTCCTGTTCTCAAGGGGCGGGAGAAGCTTTCCTGCCTTTTGAGGCCTGTTTTTCCATGGGAGATACAGGCCTTTATTGTTTTCTGGAGAGGAGACTTGTTATGAGTGAGCAAAGGCGCATTGGCGTGATTGGCCTTGTTATTGAGCAGCGGGAGCAGGCCCCCCGGGTGAACAGCATCCTGAGCACATATGGGGATGTGATTGTGGGCCGCATGGGCATCCCCTACCGGGAAAGGGACCTGGCGGTGATTTCCCTGATCGTGGACGGAAGCACCGACGAGATTGGCGCCCTGACGGGCAAACTGGGCCAAATTGCCGGGGTGCAGGTGAAAAGCGCCCTGGTGACCCGCTAAGCCCCGTCGGCGTGAGCGCCGGGATAGGAGGTTTACATGGGAGATTACCGGTTGGAAAAAGACTTCCTTGGTCAAATGGAAATCCCGGCTGAGGCCTATTACGGCATACACACCTGCAGGGCCGGCCGGAACTTTGCCGTCAGCGGCCACGGAGCGCACCCGGCCCTGCTGCGGGCCCTGGCGGAGGTGAAATGGGCCGCCGCCAGGGCCAACCTGGAGGCCGGGCTGCTGCCGGAAAAGGTGGCCCTGGCTATCTGCCGGGCCGCCCGGGAGGTGGCCGGGGGCGGGCTGGCCGGCCAGTTTATTGTGGATGCCTTCCAGGGCGGTGCCGGCACGTCCACCAACATGAACCTTAACGAGGTGCTGGCCAACCGGGCCATTGAGCTGCTGGGCGGCCGGAAGGGGGATTATAGCCTGGTGGACCCCCTGGGGCACGTTAACTTGTCCCAGTCAACCAACGATACATATCCGACGGCCCTGCGGGTGGCCGCCATTCGCCTGGTCCTGGACCTGAGCGGGGCCATGGAGGAGCTGCAGCAGGCCTTGCAGGAAAAGGAGGCCGGGTTCGCCGGAGTGCTCAAGCTGGGCCGCACCGAGCTGCAGGACGCTCTGCCCGTCACCCTGGGCCAGGAGTTCGGGGCCTACGCCGAGGCTGTGGCCCGGGACCGCTGGCGCCTGTACAAGGTGGAGGAGCGGCTGCGCCAGGTTAACCTGGGGGGCACGGCGGTGGGCACCGGGCTGAATGCGCCCCGGCATTACATCTACCAGGTGGTGGAGGAACTGCGGGAGATTACCGGGCTGGGCCTGGCCCGGGCGGAAAATATGGTGGACCTGACCCAGAACGCCGATGTCTTCGCCGAGGTTTCCGGCCTGGTCAAGGCCGCCGCCGTGAACCTGGCCAAGATTGCCGGCGACCTGATGCTGCTGGCCGCAGGCCCCGCCGGCGGGCCGGCGGAAATTAACCTGCCCCCGCTGCAGGCCGGGTCGTCCATCATGCCCGGCAAGGTCAATCCGGTCCTGCCGGAAATGGTTACCCAGGTAGCCTGGCAGGTGCTGGGGGCGGACCAGGTTATCTGCCTGGCCTGCGCCTCGGGCCGCCTGGAACTGAACTCCTACCTGCCCTTGATAGCCCACAATCTCCTTTCAGCCATGGAAATGCTGGCCCGGGCGGCGCGGCTGTTCGCCCGGCAGTGCATCAGGGGCCTGACCGCCAACGAGGAACGCTGCCGCCGCTGGCTGGATGAAAGCTGTGCTCTGGCCACCGCCCTGGCGCCGTACCTGGGTTACGCAGAAGCAGCCGCCCTGGCCCGGCGGGCCCGGGAGCAAAACAAGACCATCGGTGAAGTGGCGCTGGAGGCCGAATTGTTCAGCCCGGCCGAATGGGAGGCCTTGACCAGGCCGGGGGAACTGACCCGGCCCGGCGTCGCCGGCGGGCGCAAACTGGCCGCCCGGCTCAAGACAGACCAAAAAAAGGGGGAGCGGCAAAATGAATGAGACACCAAGGGGAACCAGGCTCCACATAGCATTGTTCGGCCGGCGCAACGCCGGCAAGTCCAGCCTCATCAACGCCCTCACCGGGCAGGATCTGGCCATTGTATCCCCGGTGGCCGGCACCACCACCGACCCGGTTTACAAATCCATGGAAATCCTGCCCATAGGGCCTGTGGTGTTGATAGACACGGCGGGATTGGATGACCGCGGGGAACTGGGGGAGAAGCGGGTGGCCAAAAGCCTGGCCGTGCTGGCCAAAGCCGACCTGGCCCTGCTGGTGGTGGACCACCGGCTGGGGCCGGGAGAAATTGAGCGCCAACTGATTGAGTCCGCCCGGCAGAAAAACCTGCCCCTGCTTATAGTACTGAACAAAACCGATCTGCCGCCTGATCCCGGAGCAGACCCGGAGCCGCTGCCCGACCTGCCCCGGGTCAGTGTCAGCGCACTGACCGGCCAGGGCCTGAACGAGCTGAAGCAGGCCATGATCAAACTGGCCCCCAAGGACTGGACGGGTACGGCCATAGCCGGCGATCTGGTGCCCCCGGGTGAAACCGCCCTGCTGGTGACGCCCATCGACCTGGCCGCCCCCAGGGGCCGCCTGATTCTGCCCCAGGTACAGACCATCCGGGATCTGTTGGACCACGACTGCCTCACCATGGTGGTTAAGGAGCGGGAGCTCAAGGTCGCCCTGAGCGGGCTCAAAAAGCCCCCCGCCCTGGTTATCACCGACTCCCAGGTCTTTTTAAAGGTAGACGCCGACACGCCCCCCCGGGTGCCCCTGACCTCTTTTTCCATCCTGTTTGCCCGCTACAAGGGCGACTTGGCCACCCTGGTCGCCGGTGTCCTGGCCGTGGAGGATCTGCAGCCCGGGGATCGGGTGTTGATCAGTGAGGCCTGCACCCACCACCGGGTGGCCGACGACATCGGCACCGTGAAAATCCCCCGCTGGCTGCGCCAGGCGGTGGGCGGGGAGCTGCACTTTGAGTGGTCCGCCGGCCTGGCCATGCCGGAGAACCTGGGGCGCTTCCAGCTCATTGTGCACTGCGGCGCCTGTATGATTAACCGGCGGGAGATGCTCAGCCGGATCATGGCCGCCCGGGCCGCCGGGGCGCCTATCGTGAACTACGGGGTGCTGATTGCCTATTTGCACGGTATCCTGCCCCGGGCCCTGGCCCCCTTCCCCGGGGCGCGCGCCCTGCTGGAGAAAAGCGGGGTGGATCGGGGATGAGCGATTTTTTCCCGGCTCTAAGGAGTGTACTGGCGGGTAAACAGCCTGATGCAGCGGCAATTACCGCCCTGCTGTCCGCCCGGGATGACGAGGCGAAAGAACTGTTCGCCGCCGCTGACGCGGCCCGCCGGGCCGGGGTGGGCGATGAGGTGCACCTGCGGGCCATCATCGAGTTCTCCAGCCACTGCCGCCAGAACTGTTTGTACTGCGGCCTGCGGCGGGATAACCGGGCCCTGGCCCGCTACCGCCTGAACCGGGAGCAAATCATAGCCGCCGTGGACGAGGCAGCCTCTCTGGGTTTCAAGACCGTGGTCCTGCAGTCCGGGGAAGATGTCTACTACACCGCCGGCGCCCTGGCACGGCTGGTTGAGTTCATCAAAAGAAAATACGATCTGGCGGTCACCCTGTCGGTGGGCCAGCGCCACCGGTTGGAGTATGCTCTGTGGCGGCAGGCCGGCGCTGATCGCTACCTGTTAAAGCACGAGACTGCCGACGAGGAACTGTTTCGGCGGCTCAAGCCGGGCAGCAGCCTGGCGGAGCGATTGCGCTGCCTATACTGGCTCAAGGAGCTGGGCTACCAGGTGGGCTCCGGGAATATGGTGGGGCTGCCGGGCCAGAGCCTGGAGGCCCTGGCCAAGGACATCATCCTGCTGCGGGAGCTGGCCGTGGAAATGGCCGGGGTGGGGCCGTTCCTGCCACACCAGAACACACCCCTTAAGGACGCCCCCCCGGGCAGCCTGGAGCTGACCCGCAAGGTGCTGGCGGTAACCAGGCTGTGCCTGCCCCGGGCCCACCTGCCGGCCACCACCTCCTTGAGCACCCTGTCTTCGGACGGGCGCAGGCTGGCCCTGGTCAGCGGCGCCAATGTAGTCATGCCCAATCTCACCCCGCCGGAGGTAAAGGGCAAATACCTCATTTACCCCCAGAAGGCGGACATCACCGAACGGCCCCGGCAGGCCCTGGACCGGATCAGCCTGCTGCTGGCCGGCATGAACAGGCCCATAGCCAGAGGCTGCGGCCACGCCATAAAATATGTATACATTCAGTGAAACCGGTGTTATGGCACTGCGTTATCACCGCTCACTCCAGTGCTCCGCGCAGAAGGTACTCAGGAGTCAGAAGTCAGAAGTCAGAATGAGAAAACCAGCGAAAACATTCCATATTCCCGGGGCATTCTGAATCCTGACTCCTGAATTCTGAATACCTGAATGGGTGCTGTTACCGGTTATGCTGCGTCGTTCGCTAACGATAACGCCGTGCATCCACCTGGTTTACTGAATGCTTACTAAAATATTAAGGAGGTAAACTTGATGTCTAAAGCTGATTTTATCAACGAGCAGTTGATAACAGAGTGGTTGGACGCAGCAAGGGAGGCAGGTCCGGACCGGGCCCGGGAAATCATCGGCAAGGCGTGCCGGGGCGGGGGCCTTACCCCCCCGGAGTGCGCTGTGCTGCTGCATCTGGAAGACGAAGAGATCCTGGCTGATATGTACACCGCCGCCCGGGCCGTCAAGGAGAAAATCTACGGCCGGCGGGTGGTGCTGTTCGCGCCCCTGTACATCAGCAACTACTGCGTCAACAACTGCGTTTACTGCGGCTACCGGCGGGACAATAAATTTGAGCGCCGGCGCCTGGATCTGGACGAACTGCGGGAGGAAGTAAAAATCCTGGAGTCATTGGGGCACAAGCGGCTGGCCCTGGAGGTCGGTGAGGACCCGGCCAACTGCCCCCTGGATTATATCCTGGAGGCCATCAAGGCCATTTATGAAGTCAAGGAGGATAACGGCAGCATCCGCCGGATCAACGTCAACATTGCCGCCACCACCGTGGAAAACTACCGGCGGCTCAAGGAGGCCGGCATCGGCACCTACATCCTGTTTCAGGAAACCTACCACCGGGAAACCTACCGGCAGATGCACCCCTCTGGTCCCAAGGCCGGCTACGACTACCACACCACGGCCATGGACCGGGCCATGGAGGGGGGCCTTGACGATGTGGGGGTGGGGGTGCTCTTCGGCCTCTACGACTACAAGTTCGAGGTGCTGGCCATGCTGCAGCACGCCCTGCACCTGGAGGAAGCCTTCGGGGTGGGGCCCCACACCATCTCCGTGCCCCGGCTGCGCCCGGCGGCGGGGGTGGACTTCGACGCCTTCCCCCACCTGGTCACCGACCCGGACTTCAAGAAAATCATCGCCATCTTGCGCCTGGCGGTGCCCTACACCGGCATCATCCTGTCCACCCGGGAGCGTTCGGAGTTCAGGGATGAACTCCTCAGCGTGGGCGTGTCCCAGGTCAGCGCCGGATCCTGCACCGGGGTGGGCGGCTACCGGCAGGAGCAGGTAAGCAAAGCCGCCTGTATCAAGGAAGTGCCCCAGTTCCAGGTGGAGGACCTGCGCAGCCCCGATGAGGTGCTGCGCAGCATCTGCCGCTCCGGCTACATCCCCAGCTTCTGCACTGCCTGCTACCGGGCCGGCCGTACCGGCGACCGCTTTATGGCCCTGGCCAAGTCAGGCCAGATCCAAAACGTCTGCCAGCCCAACGCCATCCTCACCTTCAAGGAATTCCTGGAGGACTACGCCTCCCCGGAAACCATGGAGGCGGGGCAAAGGGCCATCGCCGCCCACCTGCTGGATATTGACAATGCTAAAATCCGCCGTCTTACCGAGGAGCGCCTGCAGCTGATTGAGCAGGGCAGCCGGGATTTATATTTTTAACATTTAACACCTGACAGTAGCACCTGACAGAAATCAGCATGTATTTATAGAAATAACGTAACTTTGGCAGGGCTACTAAGCCCATGAGCTAGCGGTATTTAATCATTAGCCATTGGCGGGACCGGTGGACCGGCAAGGGGATGTCTGGGAGCATGAACCACTGTTATGCTGCTAAGCACGATTTCTCTTTCTGTTATTTTTTCATTTTGGTCATATTTCTCACGAATTTCCGCCCGCGGGACGATAACTGTCACTTCATGTGGAATTTCCGGGCTGGTGACCCGGGCCAAGATTATGTTTAGCCCTGGAAGTTTCACACTAGTGATATCAACTTGTGGTTTCTTATATATTTTGAGCTTAGATAGGATTTTTTTTAGTGACATACCTGTGCTCACCTTATCCCTGAGCCATTATACTTTTTATACAAGAAGACAGGATCAGTGTATAAAAAAGAAGTTTTTACCATTAACTATTCACTACCAAGCTAAAAAGTGCCTTAGACATCACTAATTGGACGTAAAATAGTAAAAGCTGCTGCCGACCACCCGGGTCCTGGCAACAGCTTTTACTATGTTTTTTATCACTGGACTTAACCGCCCTTTGAAACCCGCCTCTGTAGGCGGCGGGTTTCAAAGGGCGGTTAAGTCCAGTATGGACTCGGCTAACATTCGGCAATGACAAAGGCCGGCATCGTTGCCCCTCACCTATAGTAACATTTTTTATTTCCATAGCATACCATATATAAAACTGAAAGGGGGTTGACTAAATGCCAGGACATGGTGGTTTCGGTGGTGGTTTCTTCGGTGACCCGACGTTTCTTATTTTCTTGATTCTGATTCTTCTGGTAGCCGGTACGCCTGGTTACTATGAAGCATAACTTAACAGAATTGCCTCAGGCCCAAACCCGTGGTTTGGGTCTTGTGTTTTCCAGAACGCCGGTTGTATCAAGACAGAATAAAAAGACGCTCTATTATACACCACTATCTTAGCCTATCCAGATTTTGCCTGGCCGCAGGTGCATGTTTAAAAACCTCATCCAGCTTGCTGCAATTGTAATCACCACAATCTGCACAGGTGGATAGCTCTTTTTCCCTTGCACATTTCCTGATTTCACACAGCTGTTCACAATAATAAGTTTTAACTCCGCCGGCAACACAGCCGGTACAGTTGATGTGCCCGGGAAGGATCGGGGCATTATACTCCCTGGCCCACTCCCGGGCCACCTGGGCCCGCAACTGATCATCATTGTTTACGGTGGCAATGAACGCCGGGCATTTTTCGCAATTCAAACCACAATAGGCTATCATATTAGGAGCCTCCTATCTTTAATTTAGCTTGTGATAATGTCTTGCCTAATTTAGCCGGAATTAATTTGCCGGGAGAGCCGCCACAGCTAATAAATCTCCGTCTCAAAATCAATGATTTCAACATTGCCGCTGACCTCAATAAATCGCACTACGGCGGAAAGTGTCTGGTGTGCGTGGGACTGCTCATTGCTGACTACCGACACTCCCACCGTGGAGTACTGCCAGTTGTTCTGCCGGCCCACCTCGGCCACCGAAATGTTAAACCGGGACTTCATCCTATCCAGCAGGCTCTTTAAAACCCGCCGCTTGCCCTTCAGAGAGGTTGCCTCCCCCAGGAAAAGGTCAATGGTTAAGATACCTATCACCATGTGAACGCCCCCCCTGCTATTTTGATGGTCTCAGTATACTGAAAAAATACCGGCGGTGTCTACCATATTTACCCCGGCTTAAAATGTAAGGTCCGGTCAACGAACTGGTGATCAGGAACTACGGTTAGTTTATATCAGGCAAAGAGTCGCGACCAGGTCAGAGAAATAAGGAGAGCTTGATCAAAAAGGCTGACAACAGTATATCGGCTATGTCAGCCGGCAAAAACCAGGTTGTTAAGTGCCCTTGCAAAAAGAAATAAACCGCCTGTTTAGACGATTTTTAAAATGGGGAACGCCAATTATTCACCATGAACTGAAACTCCAACTATAAACTCCTGAAATTCCTTTCGTTAGTTATAGGTTTCATTCAAACTGGGATATACTGTACAACCGATTAACATAAACTAGTTTGCTTCCGGGTATTAAAACCTATCTAAGTTTCCTCTACCAGAACCCAACTATGCTTAACAGAATACAGACTTGATTGACGTTCCCCAATTTCATTATAGGTTTATTTTAAGCTAATGTAAAGATGTTTCTTCTATATTTATTATTTACCAATTACAGCCTCCCAAATAAAAGACGCCTAACTCACTTTATTAAGTGCGCCTTTTTAGTGCTTCAATCCCTGATTGGCCACATCTGGAATATTATATCTCCGGTGGTGACCAGCAATCCTGTTTCTATTGAGCCGCCGGAATAATTTCATCTGCCTCGTTAATGGTTTTAAACCAAATGGAGACCTCCGTGCCGCCGGGGCCGGTATCCACCTTAAGGGTGGCCCTGTGCCGCTCGGCAATGCTGTAGCAAACAGCCAGACCCAAACCCGTGCCGTTATCCTTGGTGGTAAAGAAGGGGGTACCTATTTTGTCCAGTATTTCGGGGGCGATACCCCGGCCCTGGTCAGTTACAGATAATACCACATATTCCCCCGCCCGGCGGGTTCTGATGATTAGGGCGCCCCGGGAGGCTATGGCTTCCAGCCCGTTGCGAACAAGATTGAAGATGAGCTGGCGGATCTCCTTTTCATCCAGGAGCAGCTCTGGTATCTCGCCCGTATCCAGGTTTATGTCTATCTTGAACTTAACTGCGTCGGACTCGATGAGGGGGAGAATGGCATGAATGATGGAGTTTAAATCCTGTGACCTTAAATGCATGGGACGGTTATTGGACAAGGTCAGATATTCCGTTATAATCGAGTTGGCCCGGTCCAACTCCTCAATCATCAAATCATAGTACTGCTTGTACTGACCACACTCCTCTTTGCCGCTGAGGATTTGCAAAAATCCCCGCACCGTGGTCATAGGGTTCCTGATTTCATGACCAATTCCCGCAGCCATCTCCCCCACCAGATGCAGCCGCTCCAGTCGGGCCATTTCCCTTTCATATCGCCTGATCTCGGTAATGTCACTGATTTGACACAGCACACAGCTCTCACCGCCAAGGTTGATGATATCAACGTTCAGCAGCCCTACCCGCTCCTCGTCCGATTTGGTGCGAAAGACAAATTCAACAGCCTGGATGGGCTTTTGCTCGTCCACCATACTTTTAAATCTGGAGCACTCTCCCTGGTTGGCCCAAATATTAAGCTCCTTCCCGGTACGCCCCCTGACCTCTTCCAGGCTATAGCCAGAAACCCGGGCAAAGCTCTCGTTGGCGTCAATAATCCTCCCGTCACTGTAGGAAAAGATCACCATCGGCCCCGGATTGGCCTTAAATGCCTTGGTAAACCGCTCCTCGGACTGGATCAGTTCCTGCTCGGAGCTGTTGCGCAAGTCAATTATACCCCCTACAAACCAGGCCAGCACATGCATCAGGCTGACCAACACCAGGCTGGACTCAACTGCCTTTACTGCCGGATAGCCTGTGACAAAAACTTTGTAGCCAATCAAAAATAATGTGCCTGCTACGGCTATGACCAGTCCGGGCCTCTTGCCCAGCAGGGAGGCTGTCATCAAAACAGGCAACAAAAGAACCGCCTCGAAATTGGTGACGCTGTGCCCGGTAAGAACCAGGGTCAGAGCCACAAACAGCAGCGGGAGCATCAAGTAGATATAGTCCAGTAAGGAAAAAGACCGGTTTTCCTCAGCCTGCAGAAGTTTATAGGCGTTGTAAATAATAATCGCCGCCAGCCCGATAAGCATAACAGCAAAAAGAAAGCGGAAATTAAGCATGGGGTAAACATAAGATGACGCTATCTTCTCACTGGTTGTCAGGGCAATGGCAAAAATTATCAGGCTGAGCATATGGGTAGTAGTTATGTACTCGTAAATTTCTTTCCGTCTTTGTGTAAGCATACTGCCCCCTTGAACTGAATACACCATGTCAACAAGAAAAACCCCGCCGGATGTAATCACTGGCAAACGCCTTATCTGTTGAGAGTTAAAGCTCAAAAACATTTAATCCCTGGCCAGGGCCGGACTAAGGGCAATTAAGCCGGCAGATTTCGGGATGTTGTGCAAAAATGCACATAGAATATTGAACAGCCACCTAACGCCTCACCCTCAAAATACTATTACCTTGACTAATTCGACAGGATTTTTAATTTACCTCCCAGATATTTGAAATTTATTATTATTCTTATCAATATTTGCCATGACTTAAATGGTACGCCGCTTACCACTGAACTAATCCGCCCTAAGACCCCCGCCTCTGTAGGCGGCGGGTTTCAAAGGGCGGTTAAGTCCAGTATGGACTCGGCTAACATTCAGAGGGGGTTGAATCCCCCTCTGAATGTTAGCCGAGTTCAATGCACAGCATCCGCCAAGCCTAAATCACTCCCTGATTTTTAAGGGGACAGGCTACTTTTTCGTTGCGAAAAAGTAGCCTGTCCCCTCGTATACTGTGTATAGAATCCTATTTGACCACATTGTGGTCTGGTACTTGACCGGGACCACAATGCCGCGATAAATATTCTGCATAAGTCTAAAGCATCATAGTTCAAAAATCTGTGCTGCCGGGACGGCGGTCACATGCCTGGGGAGCTAGGTTGCAGTAAGGACCTGCTATGAACCAGTAAGCTCCGTAACTTTGTTTTGCTCATGGAAGCCCCTTCCTGAGCGGAGCGATGGGAGGGGTAGTTTACTATCCTATAGCATATTCACAGCGTTGCCGTATCTTCTCATATAGCGCATATCTTCGAAGGCCATCAGATCCTGCTTGGATACGTTGGCTCCAAACCTGGCCATCAAGACGTTGGCCGGGTGCTCACAAATCTCCGGGTCATCGGTACCAACCACCTTCATGCCTACGGTGGCAAACACTCCCGACAGCATTTTCTGATAGCCGAAAATATCCAGGCCGGAGTTCTTCAGGTCCCAGTGCCAGCAAAACTCCTGGGTGATTACAATAAAATTCTCCAGGTGCGGGTTACTGAAAGCTGTGGCCAACAGGTTTTTAGCCACACCGCAGCGGCGCCAGCCGGAGCTGATCTCAATGCCACCCATTTCCAGCACCCGTGGGTGCTTAATCCACCTGGAATATTCATCCGGGTAGTGGAACGTCACATAGCCGATAATTTCTTTTTCATGTCTGGCAATATAAATCATGCCCTGGGGCATATTGGTGATATCTTTCAGGGCCTCGTACTGCTTGGCGCAGGGTCGGAAGTTATTCAGCTTGTCACTCATAGTCAAAGATTCCAGGTACACATCACTTACAGGCCCCTCTATGTGAATTGTTCCTTTGGGTGAATTATAGGAAAATGTTTTTTTAGGCAAGGCCCGTACCCCCTTTAAGGTTTGAAAACCGGCACTTGGGTGGATATGTCTGCTGTTCACCCCCATTATAACCATAATATAAAGGTTATTCAACCGGTTGGCGTTAAGTGTGCTTATTAAAATAGTTCAGAAAATTAGACCAAGTTTAATAAAATTAAACTTGGAGTCGCCTAAAACATGATTCAATCATTAATATCGTGTCCCGGTTCGGCCTATTAAATCCAGGTATAAATTCTCTAAAAGGACACACCGCTGCAATTGCTACAGCGGTGTGTCCTTATGGCATTGCCATTATTATAAAACTATTGGATGCTTAAGTCTATATAAAATGAACCGTCTGTATCGTCGAACTTTACAGGATACTTACCCTTTCGGTCAATATCAAAATACTTAAAAAACCCCCTTGCTCCAATTTTGTTTTTATTAATGGAGAACCCTGTTTCAGGTTCTACCGGTGTTATTCTAATCATATTGGTATCCCTGTTATAAGCCAATTCCACAGATGATGCATTTAGCCTTTCAACCATTTCCTGTTTCATCACAATGTGGTTCTTCGTGAGGGAAATTACATTCCCTTTTTTAATCCTGGGCTTGTAAACCTCAAAAGCCATCAATAATTCAACTCCTTAATGCCAAAATATTATTACATGGATTATAAGCTATTATCAATAAATAGTCAAATTGAGTTTATATATTTCAAAGATTGTAACTACTCAGGAGTCAGGAGTCAGAAGTCAGGAGTCAGAATGAGAAAACCAGCGAAAACATTTGAAGATTTACTGGTATGGCAGAAGGCGCATCTGTTCTTACTTGCGGTTTATCGTTTATAAGAGTAGGATTAAATTACGCATTAAAGAAGCTCTAAATATATGGGAAAATTTTCTGCCAACTAAAAAGGATTTTCCAGTAGCTGGTAGAATTAACCGATATAAGGCTTGAGGAGGTAGAAAAGTATGCTTGGCTTCCGCAGGAAAAATTCTGAAGTAAAGGAATCTGTGCAAGAGCTGGATCTTAATGAGGAAAAAAACAGCCGGTTTGAGGAGGCGCTGGAGTTAACGTTGTCTGAAGTCAGGGAGTTGCGGGCGGAAATGACGCTGTTCAGGAAGGAACTCACCAGCGGAAAAAAAGATAGGGAGCAGGTGGGTGAGCGCCTCTCAAAATCCTGGGTGGAGGAAATTAGCGCAGAAGAGAACACACTGGAGCCGCCTATAATAGTAGGGCATGCGGTGGAAGAAACTGTGCGGGAAGAACCTGCGGCAGCAAATATAGCAGCAGATGTAATAGAAGCAATTGCCGCTGCAGGGCCGGCCAAGATAAAGCTTCTTGCAGCGGCAGAAACTGCGGCAACTAGTGATAGTGTTATTTTGCAAAGCCGGGAAGCACGGGTCGATGAAGAAAATCCAGAGAGCGACGGCGCAGGGGAGTTAGAGCAGCCGGCGGCCGGCTGGGCTACAATTAAATATCGTCCGGTAAACCGCCGGTGCTGGTGGCAGTTTTGGATGCGCAAAAAGGAAAAGCCCGGCCAGGGTAACCTGGATTTTGCCTGAGCCGGTTTATAAAGAAGACTTGGTTCAGGCGGGGGTTTAACCCATACATTTTAATATAGCATAATGAAAAAAAGAAGATGGCTTTGACCCGGGTTTTTTCACGGGCGAAGTTTAGGATTTTGTTCCCGGATGTAATGTTTCAGGGCTGTCAGCGCTAAGGCAGCTTCATTTTTTTGCCTTTTCCCGGTTTCCCGCCCGATGGTGGCGGCCGGGCAGCAGAGCATCAGGTTTTCTTTGGCCCTGGTTACGGCCACGTAGAGCAGCCGCAGCCGCTCGCTGATGGTCTCCTGCTTGGCCTCTTCAATGGGGTTCAGGGTAGACTTTCCATTAAGGGCCGCCTTTAGTTCGGCCTTGGCCAGAGCGGCGGGGTTGGAGAGGTTGTCCTGTAAAAACCACAGGTCGTCCTGGTATTTATCCCGGAGCAGGGAGGGGAACTTGCCCGCTGTGAGGGAAGTCAAATAAACCGTGTCCCACTCCAACCCCTTGGCCCGGTGGTAGGTGGACAGGTTTACCACCCCGGGCTCCGGGTTGAACCCCTTGCGGTCGTAGATCATGTTAATGAAGTAATCAAAGATATTCTCGCTGCTCTGGAGCTGATTGGCCAGGTCGGCCAGACGCCAGGCGGGGTTCTTGCGCAGCAGATCCTTAATTTCCAGGGCGATGCGCTGGGCAATGGCCAGTTCTTCCTCCTCCAGACCCAGGTCGCCGGCCAGGAACAGCAAGAGTGACTCGGGGGGGATCCTGGACGCTCCCAGCCAGGTTTTAACCCGCTCTAAATTGTGCAGCAGGGTCGGCCACAGGGCCGATTTTTTTATTTCGGCGGGCGCCCCGGAATAATCCGCCTCCCCGGCCAGGGGGTAGAGCAGCTCCTCGGGGCGGCAGGTCTGGATAAACCTGCGCAGGTTAGTGTGTTCCTCGTCCGCCAGGTCCGGCATAATGGTGGCGCCAAGGGCCCCGGCCAGCTTGCGGGGGTCGTGGGGGTGGGCCAGAAAGTCCACCACCGCCCCCAGGGCCCGGGCGGTGCGCCGCCGCTCATTCAAGTTGCCGGCAATTTCCTTGCAGGGTATGCCGGCGGCCTCCAGGCTGACGGCGATGTTCTCCAGCACGTACCTGTCCGGCCCCAGTATGGCCACTGTTTTGTCCGGGTTATCCGCCGCGTAGCGGCCGGCAAACCTGGCTGCCATTTCCGCCTCGGCGCGGTTGTCCTTGAATTCTACGGCCACAATGGTGTATTTCCTTGGTGCCGGGTTGGGGCAGGGGTCGCCGGGGGGTACCGGCTGAATGTACTGCTCTTCCAGGGCGCTCCGGCAGCCGGGTACCGGGTGGCGGCTCCTGGTCCAGGTTACCAGGTGATTGGCCAGGTTGATAATGTCCTGGGAACTGCGGCTGGAGTACAGCAGGGGCTGTACCGTCACCTGGTCCCGCCGGCAGTAGGCCCGGAACAGTGACGGGTCGGCCACGGTAAAGGTGCCCATGATGGCCTGGTTGGAGTCTCCCACCCGGACCAGGTTGCCGCCATCACCGGCCAGGAGGTAGAGCATCTGTTCCTGGAGCAGGTTGGAGTCCTGGGCCTCGTCCTCGAAGACGTAGGTCCACCTCTGCCGGAGCCTGGCCAGAAGCTCCGGGTCGGCTTTGAGCAGGGAGCAGGCATTGTAAATCAGGTCGTCAAAGTCCTGCACTCCCTGGTAGACAAGCTCATCCTGATAGCGCCGGTATACCTCGGCCGCCCAGCCCAGAAAGGACTCCGGGGGCAGTTCCCGGACCAGGGGAATCATTGCTTCGGCGGTCAGGCCCAGGCACTTGAAATAGGATACCAGGTGGCTCATGATGACGCTGGTTTTTTGTTCCCACCGGGCCAGTTTGTTTTTCCGGCTGTACTCGGGCTCTTTGGGGCGCAGGGCGACAACCGACTCCCAAAGTTCGCGGTTTTCCCCGAGCCAGCCCCGGACCTGGTTGCGGATCAATCGTTCCCGCTCCACAGGCTCCAGGATCCGCAGTTCGTCGGAGATCAGCAGCCGGTCCGGACGCTCCTTGATGATGGCCACCGCCAGGGAGTGCAGGGTTTTGACCTCGTACCCCCGGCCCGGGGGCAGTCCCCGCCTCTCCAGCTCACCGGCCAGCCGGGACTTGAAGTTGGCCACTGAGGAATTCATGTAGGTGACGATCAGGATCTTGCCGTCCCCGGTGTGCCCGCCGGCAATCAGTTCGGCCCCCAGGTAGGCCAGCACCGTGGTCTTGCCGGCCCCGGGCACCGCCGGCACCGCCAGGTAGCCGCCCCGGTAGGCCGCCGTTTCAACTTGTCCAGGCCGCAGTGTAATCATAGGTTTCTCCTTTGTTTTGCCGAGTATTGAATTAATAGAAATAATGAGAGGAATAATAAGGCTTAAGTGAGGTGCTAAAATGGTTGATGTAATGGATAAAGTGCAGAAACTAACAGAAATAGGTAAATCAATCCGGGATAAGCAGCGAGTAATTAACGTAAATGAAGTTTTCTATGTATGGGATATTTTAGTAACCAAGTTGGATATCATGGAAACCGTACAGATTAGTGAAAACTTTATTGATGATAATGATTTAAAATACATTGCAGGTATATTGGCGGATGGTCTTCAGACAGGTATTGCAGATATGGAAAGATTATTGAATGATTACGGTATACCGTTCCCGGTAAGACCACCAGCCGGAAATAATACTGCAGTGAACATTGAATTTATTAAAGACAAGGACATATATTATGGTTTATTTGAAGGAATTCAAGCATTATTCCCCATTCTTGCCAGTGGGTTTATGAATAGTACCACACCAGTAGTTAGAAAAGCTTTCAAAAATCACCTGTTGTTGAGCATGGAAATACTGGAGACAATTGTTGAATACGGTAAGTTAAAGGGCTTTTTAGATACTCCGCCTGTGTACAGGCCATAAAACATAAAACGTAACTACTCAGGAGTCAGGAGCCAGAAGTCAGGAGTCAGAATGAGAAAACCAGCGAAAACATTTGAAGATTACTGATATGGCAGAAGGCGCACCTGTTCGTACTTGCGGTTTATTGTTTATCCATGGCGTTTCCGAAGCATGAGCTATACGGTCCCTTCTGAATTCTGACTCCTGAATTCTGAATACCTGAATAGTAACCATAAAACCGTTAAGAAGGTGAGATTGTGAAAATATTTAAACAAATCCAGAAGATAACTGAATATGGTTTGTCAACCCGGGACAGACAGAGGGAGATTAATGTCAGCGAGGTTTTTCATCTCTGGAATCACCTGTCGCAGAGATATAACGTCATTCATATTACAAATATCTTTAAGAACTTTGCCACAGATGATGAGCTTAAAGTGATTCTGGATCTGGGGATAAAAATTCTTGGTAAGCATGTGGTCATCCTGGAAAAAGAAATGACGGCCTACGCCATTCCTTTGCCTCTGCGGCCCCCTAAACAGGTACAATGTACAACTGATTTGGAGGCGCTTACAGACAGGCACATATTCAGGCGGGTGTCCAGGGGTATTCAATCGTTTTTGCCTACCCACACCATGGCCTTTATCCACAGCAACTCGGCCAAAATAAGAGAACTGTTCATGTTATTCTTAATTGAAGAAATGAAGCTATATGATAAAATGGCCGAATATGGAAGAATAAAGAGCTATGAGATTACGGCCCCCGTTTATAGGAATTAACACAAAGTTCTTGGATTATCGGAGCTGGCTGTTGATCAGCCGCTGGATGTCAGCTGCAGCTGCGGCCCCCAAATATCTTCTAAAGGCATTGGCTTCACTAATCATAATAACCACCTTTTCATGCCAGGAGTTCGCCGGGGCCGGCTGTTTTCCGGACCCCTTGCTTACCCTGACTAAATCATCATCCACCTCCTCCAACTCCAGGTGGCCGGTGGCGGCCAGGCGCCGGAACCCGTACAGCAGCGGTGCCTCGGCCTCGCCGATGGCGGATGCGGCCCGGGAGACGGAGAGCAGGCCGCTCTTTTGGACCACGGCATGCTTGGCCAGGCCCAGGAGCCGGGTGTAAAAGGTGTTCAGGGACGATGGTTCCGGCTTGCCAAAGGCCAGAATCACCCTGACCGGGTTTACCGCCGCCACCAACTCCCGGAGGATTTTCGGGCCCGGGGGAGTTGACAAAAGGACTAAGGTTTCAGAGGGGTTAAGTTCGTGGCGGCCTGCCCCGCAAGCCGGGTCCCGGCCGGGGTCCTCTGCGTAAAAGGCTGCTCCCGGAAATTCCCGGGCCAGTTTTGGCAGGTCCCGGCCGGCCCGCCGGTCCAGCACCTCAACCTCGGGCGGTGGAGCCGCCTTGGCCGGGGTCAGGCCGGCTATCACCAGCTGCAGGTTTTCCCGGCCGTTCCAGCGGTTCAGGCTCAAAGAATAAATAAAATCACCCGCCGGGGGCATTTTTTTTTCGGCGCTGTTCCAGTAAATTGACTTGAAGCGATTGTCACCCAGGCCCAGGAGCAATTGCAAGTGCTGGCCGCCGGCGGTGGGGCGGCTGGAAAAAACCGTCAGGTCCCGGGTCAGGAGCACCGGCGGCGGGAAGGCCTCCCCGAAGGGGGCCAGGCTCTGGATTTCGTCATACAGCTGCCTGGTTATGCCGCCGGCCTCAATCACCAGGTCCACGTTTATTGACTTTTCCGGACTTACCCCCCGGGTAGCCGCCCGGGTTTCCCCTTGCACCCGGTCAATCAGCAGGGGAACGTTTTCCTCGAGCAGGGAAAAGCCCGCCGCCGCGTCATGGCCCCCGAAGCGGAGGAGCAGACCGCTGCACCGGTTCAGGATTTCGTAGATGTTGACGCCCTCCACCGAGCGGGCCGAGCCCACCACGGCGCCGTCAGCCCGGCGGGCCATCAGCAGCGCCGGACGGTGATATTCCTCGCCCAGCCGGCCGGCGGCAATGCCGATGACCCCCTCGTGCCAGGAGGGCCTGTAAAGGGCCAGGGCCGGAGGCAGGGGCCCTTTCAGCAACGCCCCGGCTTCCTCCTGGATTTCCTGCACCAGTTCCTTGCGCCGCTGGTTCAGGCGGCCCAGCTCGCCGGCCAGGGCCGCCGCCCGGGCCGGGTCGGACTCAGTAAGCAGGTTTACGGCCCGGGCGGCGGAGTCCAGGCGGCCGCAGGCGTTGAGCCTGGGGGCCAGCTGAAAGGCTATGTCCTCCTCGGTCAGGCAGGCCGGGTCCACGCCGGCGGATTTGATCAACGCCGACAGTCCGGGCCGGCGGGTCTGCCTGAGGGCCGGCAGGCCCTTTTTAAGCCAGTACCGGTTGTCGTCCAGGATTGGGACGCAGTCGGCCACAATGCCCAGGGCCAGCAGGTCCAGCCAGGTGTCCGGGCTGTAGCCAACGCCCAGGTAATCCAGCAGGCCCCGGGCGAATAAAAAGGCGGCGCCCACCCCCGGCAGCATGCGGCCGGGATGGCCCGGGGGCAAAAACTTCGGGTTCACCAGGGCCAGGGCCGGCGGCAGAACCTCCGGCGCCTCGTGGTGGTCCGTTACCACTACGCTGATGCCCAGCCCGGCAGCCAGGGCTATTTCCGCCGCCGCCGAAATGCCGCAGTCGCAGGTGATAATCAGGCCCACACCTGTGTCAGCCAGGTGCCGGATGACCCCCTCGTTGAGGCCGTATCCCTCGGTGAACCGGTCCGGCACGTGCCAGGCGGCTTGAGCTCCGGCCAGACCAAGGGCCTCCGCCAGCAGGGCCGTGGAGGTAACCCCGTCCACGTCATAGTCGCCGTAGACACACACCTTTACCCCGGCCCGGATTTGCCGGGCGGCGGCCTCCGCCGCCCGGAGCAGGCCGGGTATGTCCCGGGGGAGGGTGGGGGCGTAGCCCTGGTGATCCAGGAAATCCCTGATTGCCCCGGCACTGATAAAGCCCCGGTTATACAAGATGGCTGCTGCGGCGGCATTTCCGCCGGCTGCGGCAATGATCCCGGCGGGTATATCACCGGCGGGCAGGATCGTTTTTAGCACGGGCTTACTCCTTTAAAATTGTTCAGTAAACTATTTCCGGGGCGTCCTCCCAGGACAGGTCCTCGCCGGGGTCAAAGTCTTCATCGGAAGGGTCCCCACCGGTTGCCGCCCGGCCCTGGCAAATGGGGGAGTATTCGCATCCCGGGCAGCTTTTGAGGTCTGATGTTTCGGCAAAGTCCTGGTACCTCAGGCTCCTGATATGATTAATCAGTTCGTGTAAATTCCGGCCCGCCTCACGGTGTTCCGCCTCACTGTAAGGCAGGCTGACCGCGCCGGCGGGGTAGGAGGGGTTCCAGTAAGTCATGTCCATACCCCCGGGTTTGATAGTTGTGCCCCGGGCGTATATGTTAGCGGCCTCCACCGCCAAGTAGCGGTAAACCCGGGTTTGCCCGGCCCTGGCCAGCCGGGCTTGCTGCAGGGGCCTTTCGTCTGTTTTCCAGTCAAATATCTGCGCCCGGTTGCCGCTCAGGACAATCAGGTCGTATTTGGCCTGCAGCCTGATACCGCCTGTCTCCAGTTTAATGTGCAGCTCGGGCAGGTAGACGCTGTCCGGGTCGATGGTGATTAACTCCTTCAGCCTGGCCACCCACTTGGACAGCTCTTCCCTGAAGAGCGCCCCGGGGGGGATGGCGGTGGTGGCGCCGCTGAAATACCTTTGGGCCAACAGGTGAAACAGCCGCCCCTTTTCCATGCGCTCCCTCTGGTCCCGGGAGGTCCAGTTCCGGGGCCAGAACAGCCCGTCCACGTAGCGGTAGCGGAACTTCCGGGGGCAGGTGTCGAAGGTGCTCAGGGCATACTGGCTCAGGTATAGTTCGTTGAGGGTGTTCATAGTACCGCTCCTGTATTCTTATTAGGGATTCCGCCGCCAGGGTGCCGCTGCGGATCATACTGACGAAATGGTCTGGTAAGTAATCAGCTGATGATAACTGATAAATGAAGTGGCAGTCTTTCTTTTTCATGATCATAAGTCCTCGAACAGAATTAAACTAAACGGGATCTCCGCCGGGAGTCCAGTTGTTTACTTAGGGCTAAGAAAATTCTACATATTTTTATTTAAAAATGAAAGTCCCCTAACCGAATTTATCGACCAAACAACAGTCTGAGCCGGGATAAAATAAAACCACATTTAGTCTGCATAATTTGACTAAATATGGTAAAATGAACTTGGGAATACGAAACTGAGTACGGGCCTCACCTGCCGAGGATGGAAACATCCATGAAAGGGGGTGAGGCAGAAATGGTTACAGTATCAGATTTAATCCAAACCGTAATAGCTGTTGTTCTTCTGCTAATCCTCGTCGTGCTAATAGATGACCGGCTTCAGGACAAGTTACTGGCTTGGAAAAATGTCAGTAGGAAGGGTAAACGGCCTACTGCTGCTTCTGTTGAAAAGCAGGTGCAAAAGATTCTTATCCGACAACATATGAAAACATTGATTAATTATACGGTGCAAGATGTTGACAATAAATGGGTAGACCTTCAGTACAGCGTAGATAACCAGGCTTTTGATGAACTCTTGAATACCTACCTTGGCAAAACTATACTTTTCACTGACCGGGACGATTGGCATGCGGAACAAATCATTCTTGCCTACTGGGATCAGTATAAGATCGAACAGTCATTCCGTCAGATGAAGGACCCCTCTTGGGTTAGTTGGGACCCACTTTTGCACTGGACAGACTAAAAGATTAAGGTGCATGCGTTTTACTGTTTTACTGCGTTATTGATGTCGGCGTTATTAAGAAATGAACTCCATAACCAAAAAATCAATATGTCCTTGTCAAGGGTTTTTGAAAAACTGTCAAAAATCCAGGAGATTACAATTGAGTACCCCGCACCAAAGCGGATCCGAGAACCGATCCGGGTGACTATGCTAACCGAGATGGATAAGGAACAAAAGCAGCTTTTTGAGGCATTGAACCTAAATAACTATACTGTTTAGTACTACGTTTTGGGACCTGAAAGCCTTGATGAATAAGGATTCTAATAAGTAGAAACTAATATTTCGTAAACTCCTGCTAGTGCACATAACAGGTGGGGTGGGCTTGTTTTTATTTATGGCATATTTTGGACAGAATGTACTCGCTGGGATTTTGCAGGAAAATCCTGAAAATATGCGAAGTATAAGATATTTCGTAAAATAATTTTTGTTCTTGACAACATGTTGTCGGGAACTGTTGTTATATTTACTCAGCAGTTACTTGTTTTTTATTATTTTGCTGCGACATGCAAAGAGGAGCATGACTGGAGTATAGTCCCTTTTTAGATATCTGTTTTTGTGTACCCCAAAAGTTCTAATACAGTATTTTTGCGTATAGTCCAGTGAATAGAAGACCAGGGTGGGGTGAAGATGTCAAACGGCGAAACAAAAGAACTGGCGATAAAAAGGCTTACTCAAGTTTATCGTTACATCCAGGCGTTGGATCAATTGCAAAACCCGGTAAGGAAGAGTATTAACGAGCAGCCGTGGGTGTTGTGGTTTCGTGATTTGCCAGAGCATCCAACAGTCCAACGGGGCAAAGTGGATATAGTAGTAGATAGTGATGGGTCTGAAGTAATCCAGGCTGGTGAAAACTTTATATTGAAAGTAAATAGGCCGGAAACCAGGCGTGCGCCGGAGCCACCTGCAGAAATTGCTGACTGGCTGCAAAATGGATGGCAAAGCGTAGATGGAAAAGTTGTAGTGTATGAGACGATTGAAGAAACAGACGAAGAAGGTCAAAACCAGATTGTTCGTTTTGAGGATGATCCTATTAGGACGGAAACATTAAATATATGGACGGTAAGCCGCGATAAATGGGTTGAAGCTGAAAGACCGGCACGTCGTGCTATGTCTATCTTTGAGAAGCTTTACAGCCTTTATGCCCAGCTTGAACGGGAATCTGAGAGGGTAGAGTTGGTGTTGGGTGATGGTTTGCTTAACTGGCTGCATAGTGAGGGGGGTAATGTGTGTCACCCAATTTTATTACAGCGCCTCTTTTTGCAGTTTGATCCTTCCGTGCCGGAGTTCACCCTTGTCGAGACTGATCATCCTACTGAATTATACACAGCGTTGCTTCGTACCATCCCTGAGGTTAGCGCGTTGGCTATAGGTCATTGCCGGGAAGACATGGAACAAGGTGGCTGGCATCCATTGGCAGAGGACGAAACGTCTGAGTATTTTAAAAGAGTGGCTACACAGTTATCACCTCATGGTAGGTTTATAGGACATGAATCATCTAAAGAGGAAAGAAAAGTGCCTCTTATAGGCCGTGATCCCGTTATATTTCTAAGAAACCGTACAATGGGTTTCAGTGCGGCAATTGAAGCCATTTTAAAGGATATCCCCCTGAGTGAAGATAAACCTGCTTTTTTGAACAATATCGTAGGGATAGAACTTCAAAAAAATGATCTCGATGATGAGAGCCGGCCGGCAGATTTTAACACTAACGGTGAAGATGAAGATATCTTGTTGAGCAAAGAAGCCAATGCAGAACAAGTTCAGATTGCCCGTTCTCTCGAAAAGCATGGTGCAGTACTGGTAGAGGGCCCGCCTGGCACTGGCAAAACGCACACCATAGCAAATTTACTGAGCCATTTTCTTTCTCAGGGGAGGAGTGTTCTGGTTACAAGCCATACTGCCAAAGCTTTGAAAGTTTTACGAGAAAAAGTGGTTGAGCCTTTGCAGCCGTTATGCGTATCTTTAATGCGCGACGACAGCAGGTCACAAATGGAAAGCGCGATAGATGCGATTACTGAGCGCCTGGCAAATTCAGAATTAGATGCGCTGGAGCGAAGCGCCGCAGCATTGTATCGGGAGCGCCTTGAACTGTTGCGCCATTTGCGTGAAGCACGGCAACAGTTGCTATTAGCCCGGCAGGATGAATACAGGCCGGTGGTAGTAGCGGGTGAGGAATATCTACCGTCTCAGGCAGCCCGCCGTGTAGCAAAGGGCGAAAAGAATATGTCATGGATTCCATCGCCTATTACTTTAGGCGCCCCCATTCCTTTATCGCCGGGTGAACTGGCGGAACTTTACCGCACGAATGTATTGTTAACTTCTGAAGACGAGAAGGAATTGGCATATGACCTGCCTGATCCAGAGAAATTAATTCTTCCTGATGAGTTTGCTTACCTTGTCAATGAAAGGTCACGTTTATTAAAAGAAAACCTTGATTATAGGCGTGACCTGTGGGCAGATATGCCGGCGCACATAACGCCAGATGCAATACAGGACTTACTAGAACGCATAATGCGGTTGGTTAGCCCGTTGCAGGAAGGTCCGGAATGGCGTTTAACTGCTATAGCTGCTGGTCGAAATGGTGGCATACATCGTGAACCCTGGGATAATCTGATTAAGCTAATAGAAGAGATTTATGAAAATGTATTACGGTCAAAAGAAGTAATCCTGCAATTTGGTCCAGCGGTGCCGGAGGATTGCCTGCCAGGACGTATCGAGCAAGTAATTGATGACATTTTTCAGTATCTAAATCAGGGTGGTAAATTGGGCCGGTGGAAGCTGTTGATGAATCGCGAGTGGAAAACCCTTTGTGAGCATGCCAGGGTTAATCAGCAACCTCCCTCAGAATTAATTCATTTCAAAGCATTACATACATTGGTATATATTAAGGCTGACCGCAAAAAGTTGATCGAGCGGTGGGAAAGACAGGTTGCTGTGCTAGGCGGGCCTGCGGCAGTAGAGCTTGGCCCGGAACCAGAGCATGCTTGTTATCAATTTTGTTCCTTTATTAAACAGTCTTTGGACTGGCATTCGTCTGTCTGGGCGGCTCTGGAAGACGAACTTGTACAAATCGGATTTCGTTGGAACGCTTTTCTGAATGAAATGCCAGTTAACTTATCTTCTAATGGAGAGTTATTGAAACTTCGCGATGCTGTTTTGGAAAAACTTCCACTGGTCATTGAAGCGCATAAAAACCGGCTAATCATTAATAACATCGAAGCACGTTTGCGCAATCTGGCTGGTTTACTGGAAATAAGCGGGGGTGATGAGGCGACAGCTGGCTTGCTGCAGCGGCTAAGCGTTTCTGTGAAAAAATTAGATAGCCGGGAATACCAGGACTCCTTCCGGCAGCTTGTAGGTTTAAATGCAAAGCGCGAACTTCTTAAGCGCAGGCAGGACTTACTAGATAAACTGGAAAGAGTGGCGCCGTCCTGGGCTACGGCGATACGTGACCGGGATGGCTTGCACGGTGAGCGTGAAGTGCCGGGGGATGCTTCAGAAGCTTGGCTTTGGCGTCAATTAAACGATGAGCTAAAGGAGCGGGCACATAAATCTATGGAAGATCTGCAAGGAACTATTGCCCAGATCTCTGAAAGCCTGCGGAATATTACAGCCAAGCTTGTGGAGAAAAAGGCCTGGGCGGCTCAGATTCGGCGTACTTCTCTGGAACAGCGGCAGGCGCTGCATGGCTGGAAGTTGCTTATGGGGAGATTTGGTAAGGGTACTGGAACCAGGGCGCCAAGGTTGCTTGCCGAAGCCAGAAAACTAATGCCTGTGTGCCAGACGGCAGTACCTGTCTGGATTATGCCCTTGAGTCGTGTAGCTGAGAATTTTGAACCCGGTAAGAACTTTTTTGACGTTGTTATTATTGACGAGGCCAGCCAGGCTGATGTGATGGCCCTTGTGGCGTTATATATGGGGCGCCAGGTGATTGTAGTCGGTGATAACAAACAGGTCAGTCCGCTTGCAGTAGGCCAGAAGCAAGATGAGGTGCAAAAATTGATCGATGAGCACCTGAAGGATATTCCCAATAATCAACTGTATGATGGCTTGTTTTCTGTCTATGACCTCGGGATGACTGCATTTAAACCGGTGTGCCTGAGGGAGCACTTCAGGTGTGTGTCGCCCATCATTCAATTCAGCAATCACCTGTCATACGATGGTAAAATTAAGCCATTAAGAGATGACAGCGATGTTTTATGCCGTCCTTATACGGTTGCCTACCGGGTTGAGGGAACCACGTCAAGAAATGGCAAGATTAATGAGAAAGAGGCTCTGACGATTGCATCATTAACGGTAGCCTGTACGGAGCAGCCTGAATATAAGGACGCCAGCTTTGGCATAATCTCGATGCTTGGAGATGAGCAGACTATATTGATAGATAGTTTGTTGCAGCGTTATTTACCGTTTTCGGAATACAGCCGCCGCCGGATCCAGTGCGGTAATTCGGCACAATTTCAAGGTGACGAGCGGGATGTTATTTTCCTGTCGTTGGTAGATGCTGCAAACGGGGAAGGTACTTTAACACTGCGTTCAGAAGGGCATCAAAACATGTATAAAAAGCGGCTTAATGTTGCTGCCAGCCGTGCTCGCAACCAGATGTGGGTTGTCTATTCACTTAATCCGGATATTAACCTGAAGCCAGGGGACTTACGGCGCAGGCTAATTCAGCATGCAAAGGATCCGGGTGCTTTAATGCGATTGCTTGAGACGCAGGAAGAAAGAACCGAATCAGAGTTTGAAAGGCTGGTAATGCAGAGGCTGATCCAGGCTGGTTACCGGGTTAAAGCCCAGCGTGCAGTTGGCGCCTACCGGATCGACATGGTTGTTGAAGGTGGGGGCAAAAGACTTGCGGTAGAATGTGATGGTGACAGGTGGCACACGGAAGAAAATTTAAAAGAGGATATGGCCAGGCAAATGATATTGGAGCGCATGGGATGGCGCTTCGTGCGAATTCGTGGGGGGCAGTTCTTCCGCAATCAGGACAAAGCAATGGAACCTGTTTTTGAGCGGCTTAAGGCTTTAGAAATCCCGCCGGAGGGACCCGGGGCTATAACTGATGCTATTGACTCTTTTGATACGGAGCTAAAGGAAAGAATAATTAGCCGGGCGGCGGAGATTCGCCAGGAATGGGAAGAAAGTGGAGAGGAATTTTATATTCGTCCCAGTCGCAAAGGAAAGTTTAAAAAACTAAGCAATATTCAAAGCAGGAGTAGTAACAAGCTAAGTGAAAGCTTGGTTAATAAAGAAACAAAAGTTGTAAAGACACTAGAAGAAAGGGCATCAAAAGGAAACGAAAAGGTTTCTAAAACAGAAAAAAATTTTTAACATAATCCGTAGCTAATGAGAACGTATCTAAATACGTGTAAATGGTTAAAACTACCATAAAAGGAGTTGACCATTTATGATCCCGCTGCGGAAAGTCCATTTCTTGAATTTTGCATTGGGAATCCACTACTTTTGGGTAAGTTTTGGTCCAAATTTAACAATGGAGCACTGTTTTCTTAGTTAAAAAGAATGTAAACTC
>JBFMEU010000037.1:0-26343 GCA_040753155.1 Bacillota bacterium | reverse complement strand
CACAAAGGAAGGGGCACATTCCTTCTTATTTAGGGCAGTATCAATAATTTTTGTCATCGAATTCCCAGGGCAAAAGCACCAACTATGGTTAATAATGGCATATTTAGGGCTTAACCGAACACCAATGTCGTGCAGGTATTTATTCATAATCCCGATATTAACTCCAATAATAATTTATATAGAATAATGAGCAGGAGGGTATTTATGCATATAATAGACAATATTGTAATAATATGGGGTGACAAAGCAGGGCGGTTTCCTTTTTCTAATTCAATTTTTGTTAATGATAAAACAAAAACTATTATAGATTCAGGCGCGGGAAAGAACAAATTAAAAGCTCTTAGCAAAGAAATAGATTTAGTTGTTAATTCACATTTTCATCTGGATCATATTATATATAACTATCTCTTTGAAAAAGCAGAGATTATTATACACGAGAAAGATGTGGAGGCCTTGAAAAGCCTAAAGAATTATGCTACAAAATATGGTGGTGAATTGGTATTTGGTATTGATTGGGTAGACAATTGGGTGTCAAAAATAACTAGCCATGAGAACAAGTATCTCGAACAAGGATTTGTATATGACCCGCAGTTTTTTAAGTCAGTAGGAAGAATAACAAACACTTTTAGCACTGACGAAGTAGTATCATTTGGAAAAACAAAATTAGAAGTAATACACTCACCTGGCCATTCAGAAGGTCATTGTTGTTTCTTTTTTCCATCACAAGGCCTATGTTTTGCTACTGACTATAATATCGGGAGCGATTTTGGACCGTGGTATGGCGGTACAGACAGTGATATTGATTTATTGCTTTTATCTGCTAAAAAGTTAATTGAGATAGATGCCAAATATTATATAAATTCTCATGACCCCAAAATATATACAAAACGAGAATTTAAAAGAGGGTTATCTGGTTTTTTAGACAAGATAAGTGGTAGAGAAGAAAAAATACAAATACTTTTAGAAAAAGGATATAGTTATGATGATTTATGTAGTGAGGGAATATTTTATAAGAAAAAATATTTAGTATTAGACTGGGTTAAAGCTTGGGAAGTTGCAATGCTGATTAAACATTTAAAACGACTAAATAGTGAAAACGTAAGCATTCGGTGAACTACGTAGGACCGGTAAGCACTTGACGGAAGTTTTTATCCAGAAGTAAAAGAAACACATCCTTAATAGGCTTATTCTTGAGATTGTGGGTATCAAGCTTACCTCGTCCCTGGGTCTGCCCGACACGAATCCAATTCGCTGCTCGGTAACAGGTTCCACGGAATCGGCCCTGTTCCACAAAAGTTTCCATAAGAACAGGCCTATAGGCATAAAGTTCCTCCCAATCTGAGACTACCTGTGTGGTCAGAAGACTTAGCAAGCTAGATGCGAGGTTTTTAACCTGCACCCAGGGCAAAATCAAGAAACGGGCCTGGTTAATTACTAAATGGAGGTTCTGTTCACGCCGGGCAGGTGTCCAGTCGATGAACTGGTCCCGTGGCGCTACCTTCCAGGCGGCAGCTCCCATGCCTATGGCGCCCAGGAGGTGGGTTTCAGATAGCGGATCTGCGCCCCGGGCAGGGGAGTATAGCCAAGGTAGTGATAGCGTGCTATCAACTCGTTCCAGAGCCGTGAGTCTTTGCGGCCTGCTACCCGAAGTAAAGTGAGCGCTTCTTTTTCATTAGCAACTACCTCCTATTTATTGGGGTACCCCTTGGACTTAATCATAGCAGGTGTATATCACAACCCCATCACAAAAGTTTAACATTTTTGTTGCAAGAATTATTTATACGCCCGGTCCGGGCGGTGGTGTCCATCGGCCAGGGAGGCTGGGCAAGCGAAAGGCCAACCTGCATGCAAGCGTTGGTTGACCTTTGCAAAAGACTCGTATCAGCGCCGATCGCGCCAGTATAAGGGATGCCTTTTCTGGTGCGCCGCACGCGCTGTCCCGCTATCCAATTCCTCATCTCGACGGATGGCCTCGTCTATCCATAGCTTTTCAATTTCAGCCTCGCTCATCGTGTCCAAGCTGGTCAGTAACTCTCGAGCTAAATAAGCGCGCGCCTCCGGACCCAACCGAAGAGCTTCCGCTTTAAGTTTCTCAACGTTCACGTTTGTACCTCCAACCCGATGGTTAATTGAACAATTTAGTATGATGTCCTCAATATTAATTTTCGAAGAAGTCATAGCGCGTTTGGAAATTGTGGTACGGGAATTGGAGGACGGACGGCTATCCCCTGGAACGCTGGAAATCCCGGTAGGGAGGCTTTGCTGTGGGATGAGAACGGAATCAGCCGGATCATGACTTACGGTGAGCTGGCTGACAAAGCTCTGCGCCTGGCTGCGCTTCTCATCGAGAAAGGTCTGTTTTTTTATTTTCTATGCAGGAGTTTTATAAATAGTGTTGAATAAAGCAGTAAAGTAATTTTTCATTTTGTCTCCGAGCTTGTATACCTAAGGGTTACTATGGTTAACAAGCCAAAGGGTGCTTGAGGAAACTCACGTGCCTCCCATTGTGGAAAGGAGAGCATTTACCCGGGCCGAAATGGGCTGGTTAGTGTTCCTTTTTTGCGGAGACTAACCAGCCCTATTGTTTTATAGTGCTTGACCAGGCTAACAAGGAAAGGAGCATACCATGTCTCTGCCTCCAGTGTTTAGCGAGCGCCAGATAATTACCTGTACAGGCGGAGGTTTAATTGAAGAAACCGCAGCTGTGGTAAATGAAATCCCTCTTACTGTCTTTTTAAACGACCTGGAACTGGTCACCCTGGTGTGTTCACCAACGGCTTACATGGAACTGGCAATGGGCTTTTTAATGAGCGAAGGACTCATAACCAGTTATGCTGAGATAGAGCGGGTAAACTATCGTGAAGATGAGGGTTTATTGTGCTGGGTATAGCTTTAATTGGCTTTGTCCGGGGTGACCGGCTAAGTGTATATAGCCATCCTGAAAAGGTATTGGAGGCTAACAAATGATTCCCTTGATTTTTATAGCAGGTTATTCCAATTCCGGTAAAACCACAGTTGCCGGGAAGTTAATCCGGTGCTTGAAAGCCCGGGGGTACAGGGTTGCCGCCATAAAGCATGCGCCGCACGGGTACAAAAGCGACCCGGAGGGTAAAGATTCCTGGCGCTATTATGAGGCCGGGGCGGACAGCGTCGCCGTAGTCGGCCAGAATTCTTACACTCTGCACCGTCGTTGCCCCCGGAAACCCGGTCTCGGCGATATCTTAAAGGAGATTAATAATGTTGACATTATTGTTGTTGAGGGATTCAAATCCGAACCGGGACCCAAAATTGAAGTTTGCAGAGAAGGCAATAATCAACCTAGACTCCCTGCCAACAGCAATATTGTGGCAGTTGTAAGCGATAAACCCGTGGAAAAGGAGAGGCCTTATTTTGCCTTTGAACAAACAGAAGAATTAGCAGATTTCATTATAACAAATTACATTAAAACAGAGGAATAGTTATTCTAGAATTTCTAGAAATTCTAGAATAACAATCCGGTTTAAAAATCAAGCCGGCTAATATGTTCATACCGTACTCCGAGCCTTTATTGCCTGAAGCTTTCAGCAATGGTGAGAGGCCGTTTTAGGGTAATCCTGGAAACGGGGTTGCCTCCCGTGGTTGGAAAGGAGTATGGAAGCTTGGGGTTTTCAAGGGAAGGGAATGTTATATTCTTTTGTCTTGTTTCCTGTATGCTTCTAACAAAAACACCTCCGGCCCGGCGGAAGGTGTTTTTGTTTTTGGCTCCAGGGCCAAAAATTCTTACCCGGGGGCTATAGTGCGTACAGCTAGTGTGCTAATTAATAAGCTATAAAGGAGTGAAGAAATGGAAAAAGTAAAAATCAACATCAACGGCCTCGAAGTTGAAGTTCCGGCAGGCACCACCGTGCTTAATGCCGCCGAACTGGCCGGAATCCACATCCCCCGGCTCTGCTACGAACAGGATTTGAGCCCTTACGGAGCTTGCCGCCTGTGCGTGGTTGAAATTAAAGGGATGCGCAACTTACCGGCATCATGCGTTACCATCGCTGCGCCGGGAATGGTTGTAGATACCCATTCCCCGGCAGTGCTGGAAGCCAGGCGCACCATACTGGAATTGATGCTGGCCGACCATCCCCTGGACTGCCTCACCTGTGAAAAAATGGGTAATTGCGATTTGTCCCGGTATTGTTATGAATATGGTGTAAAAAAGACTGTCTTCAGCGGGGAGCAACATGATTATCCGGTGGAAGACACAAACCCCTTTATCGTAAGGGATATGAACAAATGCATTCTGTGCGGAAAATGCGTGCGAGCCTGTGCGGAAATCACCGGGAAATACAATCCGGACTACGCTTACCGGGGCTTCGATATCAAACCCACAACATTTCATGACGTTATTAAATCCGATTGCGTTTTTTGCGGCAACTGCGTCTCAGTCTGTCCCACCGGAGCACTGAGCGAAAAATCGATCATGGGTAAAGCCCGGCATTATGAATTTAAGAAGGTAAAGACCACCTGCCCGTTCTGCGGCACGGGATGCAATTTTGATCTTAATGTGAAAGACGGCAAAGTCATGGCCGTAACCACCGGCCGGGATAACACTGTAAATGGAAGGGCCCTGTGCATTAAGGGGCGATTTGGCTGGGATTTTATTTACAGCAAGAGGCGTCTGACAACCCCCCTCGTTAAGCGCAACGGGAGTTTTGAACCCGCTTCCTGGGATGAGGCGCTGGATTTAATCGCCGGGCGACTGCACAAAATTAAGAGTGCTTACGGAGCCAACTCGTTTGCCGCGCTCAGTTCCGCCAGGTGCACCAATGAAGAAAACTACTTGCTGCAAAAATTCGTAAGGGCGGTGATGGGCACAAACAATATTGACTGTTGTGCCCGTACCTGACACGCTCCTACAGTGGCCGGTCTGGCCACTTCCTTCGGCAGCGGCGCGATGACCAACCCGATAAATGATATTGATCAGGCCGAATTACTGTTTTTACTCGGCAGCAACACCACTGA
The DNA here is from genome assembly GCA_040753155.1 of Bacillota bacterium. Classification (GTDB taxonomy): domain Bacteria; phylum Bacillota; class Desulfotomaculia; order Desulfotomaculales; family JBFMEU01; genus JBFMEU01. Next base: position 21,351 of record JBFMEU010000037.1, on the reverse strand, counting down.
GGCCCACCCGGTAATCGGATATAGAATGCTGCGGGCAAAACGCCGGGGAGTAAAACTCATCGTGGTGGACCCCAGGCGCATAGAACTTGCTGATAAGGCCGACTACTGGCTGGGTATACAACCGGGAACCGACATCCCCCTGTTAAATGGCCTGATGCATATAATTATAAAGGAAAATCTTCAAGATCAAGAATTCATCCGGGAAAGAACGGAAAACTATGAGGCCCTTAAAGAAACTGTGGAAAAATACACCCCGGATTACGTTTCCCGGCTCACCGGGGTACCCGCGGATGTTCTTTACGCAGTAGCGCGGCTGTATGCCACCACGGATAAGGCCATGATTTTTTATACCCTGGGCATAACCGAGCACGTCTGCGGAACCAATAATGTTATGAGTATAGCCAACCTGGCCATGCTGACCGGTCACCTGGGGCGGCCAAGCACGGGGGTCAACCCCATCCGGGGCCAGAACAATGTCCAGGGCGCTTGCGACATGGGCGCGCTGCCCAATGTTTACCCCGGTTACCAGAAAGTTATTGACCCTGCAGCCAGGGAAAAATTTGAAAATGCCTGGGGAGTTGCCCTGGACAAGGATGCCGGGCTGATGATCCCTGAAATGTTTGACAAAGCAAACGAAGGGGTATTAAAAGCCATGTATATACTGGGGGAAAACCCGGTGCTGTCAGACCCCAACACCAATTATATCCGTTCCGGGCTGGAAAAGCTTGAGTTTCTGGTGGTCCAGGAACTGTTCCTGACCGAGACGGCCGAATATGCGGATGTAGTTCTTCCCGCGGCCAGCTTTGCGGAAACAAACGGCACGTTTACCAACACCGAACGCAGGGTCCAGCGGGTTCGCAAGGCCATCGAACCATTGCCGGGAAGAACAAACTGGCAGGTTATCAGCGCTCTGGCCACAAAGCTGGGGTACCCCTTTAATTACCCCGATACAGAAACAATATTTGCGGAAATGGCTTCTCTTAACCCGCTTTACGGCGGCATAAACTATGCCAGAATCGAGCAAAAAGGTTTGCAGTGGCCCTGCCCGACTGGTGACCACCCGGGCACACCTTATCTGCACAACCAAACATTTACCAGGGGTTTGGGACTGTTTCAGTCCATTGATCACATACCCCCGGCGGAATTACCGGACCAAGAATACCCCTACCTGCTTAACACCGGCCGGATTCTCTATCACTATAACGTTACCACCCCCTATTCAGCGGGCATACAAAGCATGTGGTCCGAAGAATACGCGGAGGTTAACCCGGAAGATGCGGCAAAGCTGGGTGTAGAATATGGGGACAAAGTAAAAGTCTATTCCAGAAGGGGTGAACTGGTAACCAGGATTCAGGTTACCGACAGAGTCCCCCCGGGAGTAATCTGGATGTCTTTCCATTATAGTGAGAGCCCTGCCAATGTGCTGACCAGCGCAGCATTAGACCCTATTACCAAAACCGGAGAGTATAAGGTGTGCGCCGTGAATATAGTAAAAGCGTGAAACCTCTCCCGCCTGTACTTTGCTTACAGGCGGGAGCTTCCTGATTCATCACTGAACTAGGGGGCAATTATGCACCCGGGTGCTTAAGTCTTTTGGCACGTTAGCGCCGCACCCACAGGTCTGGGACGTTTCCCCCGGCGGTATTTTTAAGAATGTTTTGTCTTGCAACTATCCCGGTTGTTCCGTTGGTAAATCCTGCTTAGCTTAACACGGGGGTTTTATTATGTTGACCAATGTTACTGTGGAAGAGGCCCGGGAGATAATCCAGGGCCTCGTTATCCCTCTTCAGCCGGAGAGCATTTCCCTTGTCGACTCCCTGCAAAGAATTACCGCCCTTGACATAGTGGCGCCCGGAGACCTGCCACCATGCCCCCGGTCGGCGATGGATGGATTTGTCATTCATAATAGTAATCTTAAAGGCGCCTGCGAACTCCTGGTTAATGATAATTTGAGTCCCGGAACCATCCCGGCAAGTATACTGAAGCCCGGAGAAACCGTTAAAGTGGCTACAGGCGGAATTTTGCCGGCAGGCTCAGCAGCAGTAATACCAGAAGAAAATGCCGTCTGCAAAGGAAATTATTTATTTTTCAAGAAAGAAATCGATCCCGGCGCCAACATAAAACCGCAGGGTGAAGATTTCAAAGAGGGCGATCTAATCCTGCGGCGCAACACTTGTCTTAACCCGGGGGCGTTGGGAGTGCTGGCGGCCTTTGGGCAACAAAAGGTCAGGGTTTACCGCCGTCCCGCAGTTGCCATAATCTGCCTGGGGCAGGAAATTATACCTTACCATCTCGAGCCCCAAAAAGGACAGGTTAGAGACAGCAACGGGCTGCTGTTAACCTCCCTGGTCCTCCAGGATGGCGGACAGGTTGCCGGTTTGGAATATGTGGGACTCTCAACCAGGGATAGCTTTATGGATACACTGGAGGGACTGTTCCAAAAGGCTGATCTGGTGATTACCATAGGCGGCGCTGCTAACGGGGAATATGACCAGGCCCTCTCAATACTGCGTAAAGCAGGGGTAAAAATAGTTTTCTGGGGTATGCAGGCCAAGCCCGGCAGTCATTGCGGTGGCGGATTCAGGAAATCGAAGCCGGTTATAGCCTTATCCGGCAACCCTTCGGCCTGCGTAGTGGGATACCATTTACTGGCCTCTCCCGTGTTGCGCAAGATGCAGGGATTATCTTCCGGTCAGGATAGAATTATGGCCGTCTGTGTTGATAACTATCAAAAAAAAGGAAATGCCCGCCGTTTTCTATGGGGGCAAATGTTTTTGGATATAGACACATGGAAGGTTAAAATACTGCCGGGGCAGAAATCCAGCATGCTAAAATCACTATTATGCTATAATTCCCTGATCGACCTTCCGGCAGGGTATCCCCCATTCGAAAAGGGTTCAGTGGTGCCGGTAATAAGGGTGCCAGGCACCTCACTTGCTCACTTGTCAACTTATCAGGGACCTAAGACCTAATAGAATGAAGCGCCTCCTGCCAGAACGAGAACGGCGGCAGGGGGCGTTTCTTCGTGTCCCGGCGACAGTTTTGGGAAATAATAATTTTGCTTGTTTTTACTATATAATTGCAACCGCCGGTAAAACATGTTAAAATATTGTTCTGATTGATTGGATTGCACGACCGGGGGCGACTCGGTGTTTTTATTATCAGGTATTATTGCAGCCGCTGCCGGAAAAGATCTTGAGGAGGTATTTTGTCCAGCTATGAGATGAAAAAACATGTGCCTAGAACAGAGGAAAAGTATTGAAAGATGTAGAATATCAATTCAGGAGTCAGGAGTCAAAATGAGAAAACCAGAAGAATTCTGACTCCTGACTCCTGACTCCTGAATTCTGAAATATATTTATGAATCATGAACAAGGGGGAGCATCATGAAGGCTACCGCGGAAAAGATAGAGAAGAATATCGTAGTTTTAGAAGTGGAAGTGGAGCAGGACCAGATTAACAGGGCGGTAAACGAGTCCTATCTCAAGTTCGTCAAAAAAGTTGCCGTGCCGGGATTCCGCAAGGGCAAGACACCGCGTGTTGTGCTGGAAAACTACCTGGGCAAGGGTGTGCTGTTCCAGGACGCCCTGGAGTCACTGGTACCCAACGCCTACATTGAGGCCGTTAAGGAAACAGGGGTTGAGCCGGTTGCCGATCCGGAGCTGGAGATGACTCAGGCGGAGGAAGGCAAGACCATTAAATTTAAGGCCACCGTCAAGGTGAAGCCGGAAGTCGATCTGGGGCAATATACCGGACTGGAAGTGGCCAGGCAGACCACAGAGGTAACAGATGAGGAAGTTCAGGCCGGGCTGGAAAAAATGCGTGAAAAATATGCCCGGCTGATTACCGTCGAGGATGATGTGGTTCAGCAGGGAGATATGGCCACCATTGACTATGTGGGAAGGGTGGACGGAGTTGAGTTCGAGGGCGGCAAGGGCGACGAGTACGCCCTGGAAATAGGGTCCAAAACCTTTATTCCCGGCTTTGAGGACCAGCTTGTGGGCGCAGCCACCGGGGAGACCAGGGATATTCGGGTAACTTTCCCTGAGGACTACGGCAAGCAGGAACTGGCCGGCCGGGAAGCTGTTTTCACCGTCACCGTAAAAGGCATCAAGCGCAAGGAACTGGCCCCGCTGGACGATGAGTTTGCCAAGGATGTCAGTGAGTTTGATAGTTTAGAGGAATTAAGGGCCAGCACGTTGAATAATTTGAAAAAAGCCCGGGAAGACCTGTCCGCCAGACAGCTTAAAAATGCCGTTTTGACCAAGGCGGTGGACAATGCCGGGGTGGATATTCCCGTGGAAATGATTGACAGCCAGATTGATAACATGTATAAAAACATGGAGCGGCGCCTGTTCAGCCAGGGCATTACCATGGAACAGTATCTGCAGTATACCGGCTCCAGCCCGGAGGAAGTAAAGAATGGCCTGCGGGATGAGGCTGCCAAGAGCCTCAAGACCACGCTGGTCCTTGAAGCCATCGGTGCCAGGGAGCAGGTAGAGGTAAGTGATGCTGAGGTGGAGGCCGAAATCCAAAAAATGAGTGAGATATACGGCCAAAAACCCGATATTTTGCGTGAAATCCTGGCGTATCAAGGAGATCTGGAGGGCCTGAAAATGAACCTGCAGCGGGAAAAGACCCTGGACCTGCTGGTGGCGCGGGCTAATATAGTGGATCAGCCGGCGGCTGACACCAACAGCGAAGGCCGGGAATAAACTTAGATCCGAGGAGGATACATGATGTCGACTCTGGTACCGATTGTAGTAGAGCAAACCAACCGCGGTGAGCGGGCCTACGATATATATTCAAGGCTGTTAAAGGACCGGATTATTTTCATTGGCGGAGGCATTGACGATTATGTTGCGAATCTTGTCATTGCCCAGCTGCTGTTTCTTGAGGCGGAGGATCCGGAGAAGGATATTCACCTGTACCTCAATTCCCCGGGTGGGATAATAACAGCCGGTATGGCCATTTATGATACCATGCAGTATGTCCGGTCCGATATCTCCACTATCTGCCTGGGCCAGGCGGCCAGTATGGGTGCCTTCCTGCTGGCGGCCGGGGCAAAGGGTAAAAGGTACGCCCTGCCCTACGCCCGGATCATGATTCACCAGCCGATGGGGGGATTCCAGGGCCAGGCTACGGACATTGACATTCAGGCCAGGGAAATATTGCGTATGAAGGACACCATCAACCAACTGCTTTCTCATCATACCGGCCAGCCCCTGGAGAAAATTACCCGTGACAGCGAGCGTGATTTCTTTATGTCAGCCGCGGAAGCAAAAGAATATGGGATTGTGGACGAGGTGTTTACCGGCAGGAAGCCTAGATAAAGAAGACTTGGTTCAGGTGGGGTTTTAGCCCCATCTGAACCTTAGTCGCACTTATTTCGAGTTTACAGCCTGTTAATCCCATTAGTTGGGGACATTCCTGTCCCCAGAGAAATACCCAAGCTTCAGCAGGTGTGTCCCCTTTCCTTATGCGAGGGCGGGGTCTTACAGGCTGTACGAAGATAAAAGAGGTGGAAATATGTTTAATGAAAAGGGTCAGCTGAAGTGCTCTTTTTGCGGAAAGCTGCAGGATCAGGTTAAAAAACTGGTTGCCGGGCCTGGAGTATACATCTGTGACGAGTGCATAGAGCTTTGCAATGAGATCATTGAGGAAGAACTTAGCGAAGATATCGGCCTTGACCTGAGTGATATTCCAAAACCAAAAGAGATTAAAGAAATCCTGGACCAGTATGTAATTGGGCAGGAACAGGCCAAGAAGTCCCTGGCGGTAGCCGTATACAACCACTATAAGCGGATTAATCTGGGCAACAAAATTGACGATGTGGAGCTGCAAAAGAGTAACATTGTGATGCTGGGACCCACCGGCAGCGGTAAAACCCTGCTGGCCCAGACGCTGGCCCGCCTGCTGAACGTACCCTTTGCCATAGCCGACGCCACTTCCCTTACCGAAGCCGGCTATGTGGGCGAGGATGTGGAGAACATTCTGCTCAAGCTGATTCAGGCCGCCGATTACGATGTGGAGAAAGCGGAAAAGGGCATTGTTTATATTGATGAAATTGATAAAATAGCCCGCAAGTCGGAGAATCCCTCCATTACCAGGGACGTTTCCGGCGAGGGTGTCCAGCAGGCCCTGCTGAAAATTCTGGAGGGTACCGTGGCCAGTGTGCCTCCCCAGGGCGGCCGCAAGCACCCCCACCAGGAATTTATCCAGTTGGATACCACCAACATCCTGTTTATTTGCGGCGGGGCCTTTGATGGCATTGAAAAAATCATTCAGAACCGCATCGGCAAAAAGACCATGGGCTTTGGCGCCGAGATCAAGGGTAATAAGGAGCAAAAAATTGGTGAGATTCTGGCTAACATTCTGCCCGAAGATCTGCTAAGATATGGTTTGATCCCGGAATTTGTCGGTCGTCTGCCCATCATTGTCACCCTTGACGCCCTTGATGAGGAGGCCCTGATCCGGATTCTCACCGAGCCCAGGAACGCTCTGGTCAAGCAGTATGAAAAGCTGTTTGAGCTGGACGGCGTAAGCCTGGAGTTTCACCAGGACGCCCTGAAGTCCATAGCCGAGGAGGCGCTGCGGAGGAATACCGGGGCCCGGGGACTGCGCTCCATCCTGGAGGAGGTAATGCTGGAAATTATGTACGACATTCCTTCCCGGGAGGATATCTCCAAGTGTGCGGTAACCAGGGACACCATAGTCAAACGGGAAACCCCCCTGATTGTGTCCCAGGAGCGGAAAAAGAAAAAAGAAGAATCAGCCTAGTAAACCGGCCCGGTTTCCACCAAGGAAACCGGGCTTTATCACTGGACTCGGTTAACATTCAGAGGGGGTTGAATCCCCCTCTGAATGAAGTCTCGTTCAAACCCAACGGGGACAGGGGATAAATTATGCATAACTTAGCAATAATAATAACTGGGCGGTATAAGAGTCTTAGATTCTTGGGATAATTGTATTTCTAGATCTCGCAGCGTGCAGGGAGGGAGGTTTTTGCGTGGGTGATTTTTCGGGTGGCGGGAGCTTTAGCCTTGCCGGCGTAATAACATTTATCCAGGTATTCTTCGCGGTGATTATCGGACTGTATTTCTGGAACCTGTTAAAAACCCAGCAGGGCGGCCGGATTGTGGTGGAGCGGGAGTCGAGAAAGGAGCTGGAAAAACTTCAGCGCATGCGGTCCATTTCCCTGACCGAACCTCTGGCCGAGAAGACCAGGCCGACCAAGTTCAGTGAGATTATCGGCCAGGAGGAGGGGCTCAAATCTTTGCGGGCGGCCCTGTGCGGCCCCAATCCCCAGCATGTGATTGTTTATGGGCCGCCGGGGGTGGGAAAAACCGCCGCTGCCCGGCTGGTGCTGGAGGAGGCCCGTAAAAACCTCGCCTCACCCTTCAAGGAAAACGCTTGCTTTGTCGAGGTGGATGCCACCACGGCCCGTTTTGATGAGCGGGGCATTGCCGACCCCCTGATCGGCTCGGTGCATGATCCCATTTACCAGGGGGCGGGGCCCCTGGGTATGGCCGGGATCCCCCAGCCCAAGCCCGGGGCGGTTACCAAGGCCCACGGCGGCATGTTGTTTCTGGACGAGATTGGCGAGCTGCACCCGGTGCAGATGAATAAGATGTTAAAGGTCATGGAGGACCGCAAGGTGTTCCTGGAGAGCGCCTACTACAGCTCCGAGGACACCAACATACCCGGCCATATCCACGACATTTTTCAAAACGGCCTGCCCGCGGACTTCAGGATGGTGGGCGCCACCACCAGGTTGCCGGAGGAGATACCCCCGGCCATCAGATCCCGGTGTCTGGAAATTTTCTTCCGCCCCCTGCTGCCGGAAGAAATTGGCATTGTGGCCGCCAACGCTGCGGAAAAAGTGGGCTATCCCCTGCAGGAGGGGGCCCTGGAGGTGGTCAAAAAATATGCCACCAACGGCCGGGAGGCGGTAAATATCATTCAGATTTCCGCTGGCATTGCCATTACCGAAAACCGCGACAGCGTCCTTAAAGAAGATATCGAGTGGGTTGTACGCAGCGGGCAGTATGTTCCCCGCCCGGATAAGAAGGTGCCCGCCCAGCCCCAGATTGGCCTGGTCAATGGCCTGGCTGTCAACGGTCCCGGTATGGGCGCCCTGCTGGAAATCGAAGCCTGGGCCAGGCCGGTTCCCCGGGGGCAGGGGCGGATTACCGTCACCGGGGTGGTGGACGAGGAGGAGTTGGGCGGCCGGGGACGCACCATGCGCCGCCAGAGCATGGCCCGGGGCTCGGTGGAGAACGTGCTTACCGTATTGCGGCATATCATGGACGTAGAGCCGCGGGACTATGACATTCATGTTAATTTTCCCGGCGGGATGCCCGTTGACGGGCCTTCGGCGGGGGTTTCCGTGGCCACTGCGGTTTACTCCGCCATTAAGGGCCAGCCTGTGAATAACCGGGTGGCCATGACCGGGGAGGTTTCCATCAGGGGACTGGTGATGCCGGTGGGCGGGGTTGTGGCCAAGGTGGAAGCCGCCCTGTACGCCGGGGCCGGCAAGGTATTCATTCCCAAAGATAATTACCAGGTTATTTTTAAACATATGAAGGAGATTGAAGTGATTCCGGTGGAACGGCTGGAAGAAGTCATCAGGGGCGCCCTTGCTCCGGCGGGCTCTTTCGACAAAAAGAGCATTGCCGCGCCGTCCCTGGAAGTTGTTGCCGCGCCGGGATTTGTAGTAGGTCCTTAAACGCATTATAAATGAGTAGTCAGGAGTCAGGAGTCAGTAGTCAGAATGAGAAAATACACGGTTATTCTGAATTCTGACTACTGACTTCTGAATACCTGAATAGTAATGGAATGTCTTTACTTTCCTCACCCGGCACGGCAAATGCCGGGTTTCTTATTGTCCTGGTATTTATTGCTATGGTGACACCATAATCCATATGATACAATAGATTGTGTATCTGCCCGAAATACGTGTACTTGCCGTGGCATAACATAATTAAGAAGGAGGTGCGGCTATGAATCCTGAGGAACGGGTATTGCCTTTGCTGCCTTTGCGGGGCATCCTCGTTTTTCCCTACATGGTCATTCACCTGGACGTGGGCAGGGAAAAATCGGTGCAGGCAATTGAAGAAGCGATGATCCAGGACCGGCATATATTTCTGGCCACCCAGAAAGAAGCCCAGACTGATGACCCCGGCCAGGATGATATCTACCAAATCGGCACCGTAGCCGAGGTAAAACAATTACTGAAATTGCCCGGCGGAACTATTCGGGTTCTGGTGGAAGGTATTGCCAGGGGGAGGATCAAAAACTACACCGGCCTTGAGCCTTACTTCCAGGTTGAAATTGAACAATACTCTGAAGAATTCGCCAGGAATAATGAAATAGAAGCTCTTATGCGCAGCCTGGTTTACCAGTTTGAGCAGTATGTCAAATTAAGCAAGCGCATACCACCGGAGACGGTGGTTTCAGTGGTTAATCTGGAAGAGCCGGGCCGCCTGGCTGATATCATTGCCTCCCACCTGTCCCTGCGCATAGAAGATAAGCAGGGTATTTTGGAGGCGGCGGACATTGTTCAGCGCCTGGAAAAACTGTGCGGTATCGTGGCCAAGGAACTGGAAATAGTTGAGCTGGAGCGCAAGATTAATGTCCGGGTGCGCAAGCAGATGGAAAAAACCCAGAAGGAATATTATCTTAGAGAGCAAATGAAGGCCATCCAGCGGGAATTGGGCGAAAAGGACGAGCGCATGGCCGAGGGTGAGGAATACCGGGAGAAGATTATCGAGGCCAAGCTGCCGAAAGAAGTCGAGGAAAAGGCGCTGAAGGAAGTTGAGCGCCTGGAGAAAATGCCGCCTATGGCCGCCGAGTCGTCGGTGGTCCGGAATTACCTGGACTGGCTGCTGGCCCTGCCGTGGAGTAAAAGCACCCGGGACAGGATTGATATCAAGGCCGCGGAAACCATCCTGGACGAGGATCACTACGGTCTGAAGCAGGTTAAGGAGCGCATCCTGGAGTATCTGGCTATCCGCAAGCTGGCCAAGAAAATGAAGGGGCCGATAATTTGCTTTGTCGGGCCGCCGGGGGTTGGTAAAACCTCCCTGGGCCGCTCCATCGCCAGGGCCTTGGAGCGCAAGTTCGTCCGCATCTCCCTGGGTGGGGTAAGGGACGAGGCGGAAATCAGGGGCCACCGGCGTACCTACGTGGGTGCCCTGCCGGGGCGGATCATCCAGGGGATGCGCACGGCCGGATCCAAGAATCCGGTGTTCCTGCTGGACGAAATTGATAAAATGAGCATGGACTTCCGGGGCGACCCTTCATCGGCCCTGCTGGAAGTACTGGACCCCGAGCAGAACAATGCTTTCAGCGACCACTACGTAGAGGTTCCCTTTGACCTCAGCAACGTCATGTTCATCACCACGGCCAACGTACAACACAGCATACCCCGTCCGCTGCTGGACCGGATGGAAGTTATTTATATTTCCGGCTACACCGAGGAGGAAAAGGTGCAGATTGCCTTAAGGCACCTGGCGCCCAAGCAAATCAAGGAGCATGGCCTCACCGGGGATATGCTGAAAGTATCGGAAAACACCATCCGCAAAATCATCCGGGAATATACCCGGGAGAGCGGCGTGCGTAACCTGGAACGTCAGATTGCCTCGGTCTGCCGCAAGGCGGCCAAACAAATTGTGGGCGACAAGGTGGCCAAGGTTAAGGTAACGGTGCAAAACCTGGAGCAGGAGCAGTTCCTGGGTACCCCGCGGTTCCGCTACGGTGTGGCCGAAAAGTCCGATCAGGTGGGTGTGGCTGTGGGTCTGGCTTGGACCGATGTAGGCGGCGACACTCTGAACATTGAGGTCAGCGTCTATAAGGGCGCCGGCAAACTTACCTTAACTGGCAAGTTAGGTGACGTAATGAAGGAGTCCGCCCAGGCCGGCTATAGCTATCTGCGGGGCAGGGCCGGCGAGCTGAATATAAAAGAAGGCTATTACGAGAAAAACGACATTCACGTCCATGTGCCCGAGGGCGCCATTCCCAAAGACGGTCCGTCCGCCGGCATAACCATGGCCGCCGCCATGGCTTCGGCCTTTACCGGGCGGAAAGTGCGGCATGATGTGGCCATGACAGGCGAAATTACCCTCCGCGGGCGGGTGCTTCCCGTTGGCGGGATTAAGGAAAAAGTGCTGGCAGCACACCGGGCGGGTATAAAAACTGTAATTTTGCCCAAAGATAATAAAAAGGATCTCGATGATATCCCCAATAACGTGAGAAAGCAGCTTGAGTTCATTCTGGTGGAGCACATGGACGAAGTCCTGGAGGTGGCCCTGCTGGACAAGGAGCTGTGGGAAGAAAGCGCCCAGGTAGAACCATTAATGCCGGAGGCAGCGGAGTTGGCTTACAATGTCCCGGCCGGAACCGGGGGAGGCGCCCAGATTCATCCATGAAGATTTTCAGTGTCGATTTTGTTGTCAGTGCCGTTAATGAAAAAGGATGGCCGGACGGGGAACTGCCGGAGGTAGCCCTGGCCGGCCGTTCCAATGTTGGCAAGTCGTCTTTATTAAACCGCCTGGTCAACCGGCGCCGCCTGGCCAGGACGGGCAGCACACCCGGACGGACCCAGACCATAAACTTCTTCCTGGTCAACGGGGCCTTTCACCTGGTGGACCTGCCGGGCTACGGCTATGCCAAAGTTCCCGAACAGATGCGCCTGTCCTGGGGGAAGATGATTGAGGGCTACCTCTCCCGCCGCAAAAACCTGCGGGGGGTCATCATGCTGGTGGACATCAGGCATAACCCCACCGGGGGTGACCTGCAGCTGCACCACTGGCTCAGGTATTACGGCATCCCCGTGGCCGTGGTGGCCACCAAGGCCGACAAGTTAAGCCGGAGCCGGGGCCTGCAGCAGGCGGCTAAAATAAGATCCGGCCTGGTCCTGGCCGCCGGCGAGCCGGTGGTAGTGTTTTCGGCTATGCATGGCCAGGGCCGGGAGGATGTGCTGAATATTATCGAACAATGGGTGAGCCCCCAAAAAGAATAAAGTTAAAAAACGAAGGAACGCTGCAAGGCGTTCTTTTTTTGTGGTGTGGTAACTACTCAGGAATCAGGAGTCAGGAGTCAGGAGTCAGGAGTCAGGAGTCAGGAGTCAGGAGTCAGGAGTCAGGAGTCAGGAGTCAGGAGTCAGGAGTCAGAATGCCCCGAGAATATGCCTCCGGCAAGCTACTAACCTCTGATTGGCTTAATGGGTAAAAAAATCCTGTTCTAATATTTTTATACAAGGAAAGTAGATAGAATTTGTTGAAATTATATTACTATTCAGATATTTAGGAGTCAGGAGTCACTGAATGCCCCGAGAATATGCTTCCAGCAATTTACTAACCTCTGGCAAGAGAAGTTTTGTTTCGTAAATATCACCTCATCCGCTGGTTTTCTCATTCTGACTTCTGACTCCTGACTCCTGAGTAGTTACCAGGAAATTTGACAGAAAAGACAGGGGTGCTTAAATGCTTGACTTCTTGAGCAATCAAATGGACTACATAGATTTTTCCGCCAGCCTGGCCTTTGTCTGCCTGATTATTCTTAGTTTTACACTTGCCTTGCTGTTGAGCAGGAAATCGGGAGGGCTGGTTTGTATTGTCCGGGACTTAACGGAGCTTAAGCTGGCCCGGGATAAAATAGAGTATCTGACTTATTACGACGTCCTGACCGGGCTGCCCAACCGGGCGCTGTTCAAAAACCGCCTGGCCCTGGCTTTGGCGCAGGCTAACCGGGACGAGAAGATGCTGGCGGTAATGTATCTTGATTTGGACCGTTTCAAGCTTGCCAAGGACACACTGGCGTATTCAGCCGCTGACGAGTTGCTGCAAAGGGTGGCGGAAAGGCTGGCAACATGTGTTCGTCAGAGAGACACCCTGGCCCGCGCCGGGAGTGATGTATTCACTCTCTTGCTGCCGGAAATATCCAGGATGGAAGATGCGGCCCGGGTGGCTCAAAAAATTACCGGCGCTTTGCATAGTCCTGTGGATATAAACGGATATGAAATAGATATCAGTGTCAGCATTGGTATAGCCATATACCCTGATGATGATCAAGACATCGAAACATTATTAAAGAATGCCGATATCGCTATGTGCCAGGCCAAAGAAGAAGGGGGCAACAGGTACCGGTTTTATGATCCGGCTATGAAGGCGAGAGCCCGGGAAAGATTGGCGCTGCAGAGTAATCTGCGGTATGCCCTGCAGCGGAGGGAATTTGTGCTTTATTACCAGCCCCAGGTGGATGCGCGCACCGGTAAGGTCAGTGGTGTAGAAGCTTTGTTGCGCTGGCAGCACCCGGAGTTGGGTCTGGTCCCGCCCTCTGAATTCATCAGCCAGGCCGAGGACATTGGTTTCATCGTGCCGGTGGGTGAGTGGGTGCTGGAAACCGCCTGTGCCCGGAACAAGGCCTGGCAGGAGGCGGGCTTATCCCCCGTGAGTGTTTCGGTAAATCTTTCCGCCCGCCAGTTTCAACAGTCGAACCTGGCGGAAACAGTGGCCAGGGTGCTGAAAGATACCGGCCTTAGCCCCGGGTGGCTGACGCTGGAAATAACCGAGGATGTACTGATGCGGGACACAGAGCTTACCATAGCCACGCTGCATCAATTGAGGGGCATGGGGATTAGAATCTATATTGATGACTTCGGTACAGGGTATTCTGCCCTGAGTTACCTGAAAAAATTTCCGGTGGATGGCATCAAAATAGACAAATCCTTTGTGTTTGACCTTTCCTGCAGCGTTATTGACCGGGCGATTGTAACTTCGGTTATTGTCCTGGCCCGGCGGCTTAATCTGGAGGTGGTGGCTGAAGGAGTGGAAACATACAGCCAGTCGGCTTTCTTGAGGTCACAGGGATGCAGCAAGCTGCAGGGCTACTTGTTCAGCAAACCTGTGCCGGCCGATGAAATAGAACAAATGCTGTGGCAACACCGGGTCGTTAACGGAAAGACTAACTAGCTCTCCTGCTCCTCTTCTGGCGGCGGGTAGATCACGGTTAGCTTGGCCTCTTCCGCAAAGCTGTTGTTTACCGCCTCCTCATACTTAACCGGGGCCGGCAGCTCTCCGGCCGACTCCATCAAGTCCTGGAAGTTATCGAAGGCAGCCCCGGCAATGGCCGGCTGCTCCGACCAGATGCCCAGCCGGTAGTAGCGCCGGACCGACCGCTGGAGCAGCTCTTTGTCCCAGTTGAAGTAACCGCCGGCCAGGGTTTGGATTTCTTCCAGGGGATGGTGCTGCAGCCAAAGCTGCGCCTTATACACCCCGTTCAGGAATTTTTGCAAGGACTCGCCCGCCGGGGCGCTATCCTTGCGGACGACGCAGAGTGCCGAAGGTATTTCCCCGGCCAGGGCGCCCGGAAAGCCCACCACCGTGCCCCCGCCCCCGGACTCCAGGATGGAGGCTTCAGGCTCCGGCAGTAGGATAAAGGACCCCGACCCGGCCAGGAAGGCCCCGATCATCAAGGAACCCGGTACGTTGTTAAAAATGTTCAGGTGCTGGTCGGGCGCCAGGCCCTGCCTTCTCAGAAAACCTTCCAATACAATGCCCGTGGTCGAGTTTGGCGGAGGGCAGATAAGGGATTTCCCCCGCAGGGCCTCCCGGTTAAAATCACCCCCGGCATCCCGGGCCAGGATTAGCGCATCATCAATGTGGCCGAGGGAGGCAATGGCCACCAGAGCTTCCTTCCCGCCGGCATTACGGTAGAATAGCTGCTCCGGCCCCACCAGGGCAACGTCCGCCTTGTTATTGGCCAGGGCGGCCAGGGCGGCCTCCGGGCTGCTGACGGTGATTAGCTCAACGTTCAGGTTTTGTTCCTCAAAAAATTTTTTTTCCAGGGCGATATACTGGGGCAGGTAGGCCAGGGACCGTTTCGGTTCCACCACCCGCAGGGTGTACACCTTGGCGGGCTCCTTTTCCTGGTGCAATGACCAATAGCCCAGGAAGGCCATGCCGAGCAGCAATAGCCCGCCCAGGAACACAGCCAGGGTTGAGAAGCTGATTCTGTTCACGGTAATCCCCCTTGCAAAAAATCATCATTACATATGTATTACAAATAAAGAAAACAATTCCATTTAAGTGCATAATCTTGTCCCCCCGGGGCATAAAAATGTACAAAACGCAACGGGGGTGATTACGGTGTGGGGCCAGCGCTATTTTTTATATACTGAGTGGCCTGAGCAGCGCCGGAAGGTGCGGCCGGAGGCAATCTGGGCGGGCACGGTCCGGGCCTTCAGCATTATGTTGGGCGTAACTATTTTGGCCGTCTTTTGGGTTATGGTGACCCCCGGCGCCCAGTATTCCCTGGCCGGCCTGTTCAGTCTGGCGGTATTTTTGGGCGTTCTGGCCGGAGGTGTGGTCAGCGGCGCCAGGGCCGGGGCCAGGGGTTGGCTGCACGGCCTGCTGGTCGGCCTGGCCTGCGGCCTGGTGCTGCTGTTATTGGCCGCCCTGGCCGGCCCCCTGGCCCTGGGCGCATTTTACTGGGCCTGGCGCCTGTTGCTCCTGGCTCTGGCCGGAGCAGCCGGGGGCGTGGCCGGGGTCAACCTGGCCCGGCCGGTGACGGCTGGCTATCGCCGCGGTTTGGGTTGACACTTGGCGGCAATGTGATTAATATATGGGTGATGTTAGTTATTGTATATATTCAGTGAAACCGGTGTTAAGGCACTGCGGTATCACTGCTCGCTCCAGTGCTCCGCGCAGAAGGTACTCAGGAGTCAGGAGTCAGGAGTCAAAATGAGAAAACCAGCGAAAACATTCCATATTCTCGGGGCATTCTGAATTCTGACTCCTGAATTCTGAGTACGGATATTTATTTATGGGGGAAGAAAAATGACAAGAATTGATCTGCCCAAAGTTTACGATCCCCGTGCGGTGGAGGGGAAGTGGTACCAGTACTGGGAGGAGCATAAATATTTCCGCTCCGTGGCGGACCCCAACCGGGCGCCCTTCTGCATTGTCATGCCCCCTCCCAACGTAACGGGCCAGCTGCACATGGGGCATGCCCTGGACAATACCCTCCAGGATGTACTCACCCGCTGGCGCAGAATGCAGGGCTATAACGCCCTGTGGCTGCCGGGCACCGACCATGCCGGCATTGCCACCCAGGCCAAGGTGGAGGAACAGTTGGCCAAAGAGGGTGCCGATCGTTATGCCCTGGGCAGGGAAAAGTTTCTGGAGCGCACCTGGGCCTGGAAGGAGCAGTACGGCGGCCGGATTACCACCCAGCTAAGGCGGCTGGGCGCCTCTTGCGATTGGGACCGGGAGCGGTTCACTATGGATGAGGGCTGCTCCGCGGCGGTGCGGGAGGTGTTTATCCGGCTCTACGAAAGGGGCCTGATTTACCGGGACTACTACATTACCAACTGGTGCCCCCGCTGCGGCACCACCATCAGCGACATCGAGGTGGAGCACCTGGACAAGCCCGGCCACCTGTATCACTTAAAATATCCGGTTAAGGATAATCCCGGTGAGTATATTGTGGTGGCCACCACCAGACCGGAAACCATGCTGGGGGATACCGCCGTGGCGGTGGCCCCCGGGGACGGGCGGTACACCCGCCTGGTGGGCAAAGTGCTGCTCCTGCCCCTGGTGGGAAGGGAACTGCCAGTTATTGTGGACGAGTACGTGGACCCGGCCTTCGGCACCGGCGCCGTTAAAATGACCCCGGCCCACGATCCCAACGATTTCGAGGTGGGGCGGCGGCACAACCTGCCCCGGGTGCAGGTTATCGGCAAGGATGCCCTGATGACCGCCGAAGCCGGCCCTCGCTACGCCGGGCTGGACCGCTGGGAGTGCCGCAAGCGCATCGTCAAGGACCTGGAGGCCGGCGGCTGCCTGCTTAAAATTGAGGACCACGGCCATGCTCTGGGCCACTGTTACCGCTGCAACTCGGTCATCGAGCCGATGCTTTCCAAGCAGTGGTTTGTTAAAATGAAGCCCCTGGCCGGGCCGGCCATCCAGGCCGCCCGGGACGGGCGGGTTCAGTTCGTGCCGGAGCGGTTTACCAAGATCTACCTGAACTGGATGGAAAATATCCGGGACTGGTGCATCAGCCGCCAGCTGTGGTGGGGGCACCGGATCCCGGTGTGGTACTGTGAGGACTGCGGGGAGAGCTTTGTTTCCCGGACCCCGGTGGACAGCTGCGGCCGCTGTGGCGGGAAGGTCTACCAGGACCCGGATGTGCTGGACACCTGGTTCAGCTCGGCCCTGTGGCCCTTCAGCACCCTGGGCTGGCCGGAAAAGACCATTGACCTGGCCTGCTACTATCCCACCAGCGTGCTGGTTACCGGCCGGGACATCATTTTCTTCTGGGTGGCCAGGATGATTTTCAGCGGGCTGGCCTTTATGGACGAGGTACCCTTCCGGCAGGTCTTCATCCACGGACTGGTGCTTGATGCCCTGGGCCGCAAGATGAGCAAGTCCCTGGGCAACGGCGTTGACCCCATCGACGTTATTGAAAGCCACGGCGCCGACAGCCTGCGCTTTATGCTGGTTACCGGCAACACGCCGGGAAATGACCTGCGCTTTCACTTTGAGCGGCTGGACGGGGCCAGGAACTTTGCCAATAAAATTTGGAACGCCTCCCGGTTTGCTCTGATGAATCTGCAGGATTATGATCCCGGGGAAACTCCGGGACCGGATCACTTAACTCTGGCCGACCGCTGGATTCTGAGCCGCTACCAGACGGCGGTGACCGATACCACCCGCTTTTTGGAAAACTACGAGCTGGGTGAGGCGGCCCGGGTGCTGTACGAATTTATCTGGAATGAGCTGTGCGACTGGTATATTGAGCTCGTCAAGCCCCGGCTTTACGGCAAGACCGGCCCCGAAGACCGCCGGGTGGCCCAGGAGATACTGGCGCGGGTGCTCAAGGGCAGCCTGGAGCTGCTGCACCCCTTTATGCCCTTCATCACCGAAGAAATCTGGCAGCGCCTGCCCCGGCGGGGTCTGACCATCATGCGGGCGCCCTGGCCTGAAGATGATGAAAGTGCCAGGGATGCCGCAGCTGAGGCCAAAATGTCCCTGATTATGGAAGTTACCCGGGGAGTAAGGCAAATCCGGGGTGAAATGAATGTGCCGCCGGGCAAGGTGGCCACGGTACTGCTGGTAGCCCCGGAGGAGGAAACCAGGGCGGTCCTGGAGGAGGGACTTTCCTATCTGCAAAATTTGTCCTTTGGGGAGGCCACTGTTCACGCCGGCCTGCGGGAAAAACCCGGGCAGGCAGCTGTGGCTGTTGCCCGGGGGGTGGAGGTGTATGTGCCCTTAAAGGGGTTGATTGATATTGACAAAGAAACAGCCCGCCTGGCCAAGGAGCTGGCGGCGGCGGAGAAGGATCTCAGCCGGGTGCTCAAAAAACTGGGCAGCTCTGATTTTCTGGACAAGGCGCCGCCGGCGGTGGTGGAGAAGGAGCAGGCCAAGCAAGCCGAGCTGTCGGCAAAGCAAACATCCCTGAAGGAGCGGCTGGCCGTGTTAGGTGCCGGAACTAGTTAAACTTCCAGACGTCGGCCACCTTTTTCAGCTCCCGGGAAATGGAGTGGAGTTCCTGGGCCACGGCGCTGGTTTCCTGAGAGCTGGCGGCGGCCTGCTGGGCAACGGCGGCAATGTTCTGAACGTTACCCAGCATGCCCCCGGTGGCGGCGGCCTGGTTCCGGGCTGTTTCAGCCAGGCGGTTAATGTTGTCCGCTGTCAGCTCCAGCTGCTTGATAATTGAGCTGAAGGCGTCCGCAGTGTTCCGGGTAAGCTCGATGCTGGTCTGAACCGCATCGGTTGAGCCCTTAATGGCCTGCTGGATGTCGGCTATAA
This sequence comes from Bacillota bacterium, assembly GCA_040753155.1. Classification (GTDB taxonomy): domain Bacteria; phylum Bacillota; class Desulfotomaculia; order Desulfotomaculales; family JBFMEU01; genus JBFMEU01. The sequence continues at coordinate 2,539 of JBFMEU010000037.1, read as the reverse complement.
TTACGGCCACCTCCTTGGTGGTGCGTCCCGAGTTTTCAGCCAGGCGGCGCACCTCCTCGGCCACCACGGCAAAGCCCCGGCCCTGCTCGCCGGCCCGGGCCGCCTCAATGGCGGCATTAAGAGCCAGCAGGTTGGTTTGCGAGGCAATATCTTCAATTATCTGCATAAATTCATCGATTCTGGCGGAGTTCTGCTCCAGGATGTCCATCTGACTGCCAACCCGGCGCATGCTCTGGCTGACACCCTGTACCGCCTCCCCGCCCTGCCGGGCGGTGCTGCCTGTTGCGGTCATCACCCGGGCGGACTCGCCGGCCTGGTGTGCCGACCTCTCCGCTGACGCAGCCATTTCTTCGATTACTTTGAGCAGCTGCTGCACCTGAACAGCCTGGTCCTGGCTGCCGCCGCTTACTTGCTCGGTGCCGGTGATGACCTGGCCCGCTGCTGTTTCCAGTCTGATGCTGGTATCATGTACCAATTTGAACCACTTGTGCACGCCCTTGAGGATGCGCCGCACATTATCAGCCAGGTCGTTGATCTGACCCCAGCCATAGTCACGCTTGTCCATTCTCACTGAAAGGTCGCCCCGGTTGGCGCTGGCGATGTGATATACTGACGTGGTGAGGGCATCCTCCACAGGCGCCAGGAGCAGGTAGAAGGCGGCCATGGAAGCCAGAATTCCCGCGGCCAGCCCGGAAACCAGCCCCGCCCAGCCGGCCAGGCTCCATCCGGTGGCGGCGCAAATGCCGGCAGCCAGACAGAAAAATCCTGTATAAAGAACAATTCTAAGGCGAAGGCGTTCCATTGAATAAATCGTCTCCATTCAGGTAATATACTTCTGAATTAAATATACAACTGAAAATTCTGAATTTCCTTTAAAAATTTTTATGTAAAAAAAATTCAGGGGGTCAACAAATTGCATTACAGGGAAGCAATGTCATACCTGCAGCAATTAACTAAATTCGGAATCAACCTGGGTCTGGGGCGTATTGAAGAACTCCTGGGGCGTTTGGGCAATCCCCACCGCCAGCTCCGGGTGGTTCACATTGGGGGTACCAACGGCAAGGGTTCCACTTCAGTCATGGTTAGCTCTATCCTCCAGGCGGCCGGCTGCCGGGCCGGACTGTTTACCTCGCCGCACCTGCACTCTTATACCGAGCGCTACCGCATCAACGGGGAGCAGATCCGGCCGGAGCGGGTTACCGGCCTGATCCGCCGCCTCAAGCCCCACCTGGAGGCCATGGTGGCGGAGGGCTTTGAGCATCCCACCGAGTTCGAGGTCAGTACGGCCATGGCCTTTGTCTACTTTCTGGAAGAGGGGGTTGACTACCTGGTTCTGGAGGTGGGTATGGGAGGGGCCATTGACTCCACCAACGTGGTACTGCCCCGGGTGGCGGTAATAACCAACGTGGCCATGGACCATATGGAGTATCTGGGCCAAACCATCGGGGAAATAGCGTCGGTTAAAGCCGGCATCATCAAGCCGGGGGTGCCCCTGGTTACCGCCGCCGCCGGCGAGGCCCTGGAGGTTGTCGAAGCGGCCTGCGCCCGGCAGGGGGTTGACCCGGTGCTGGTGGGCCGGGATGTTACCTGGCGCCCCCTGGCGGAAAACCTGTCCCGGGAGCCCCAAAAGTTTGAGGTTGCCGGCCGGCTGGGTGTTTATCAAGACCTGGAGTTGTCCCTTCTGGGCGGGCACCAGCTGGTCAACGCCGCTACCGCCGTGGCCTGTGCCGAAGTTTTGAGTGAACAAGGAGCGGCCATAAGCGCCGCTGAGATCAGGGCCGGCCTGGCCGCCGCCCGCTGGCCGGCCCGGCTGGAACTGGTTGCCGCCGACCCTCCGGTGCTCATTGACGGCGCCCATAACTACGAAGGGGCGGTGAGCCTGCGCCGGGCCCTGGATCTGTACTTTCCGGATCGCCCGGTGGTGTTTGTACTGGGTATGCTGGGGGATAAGGAGCGGGCCGGGGTGGTGGATGTCCTGGGTCCCCGGGCCGGAGCGGTGATTGTAACCAGGCCCAACAGCCCCCGGGCCGGGGACTGGGAGCTGCTGGCCGGCGAGGCCGCAAGATTCACCCCCCGGGTGGAGCTGATGGAGAGCGTGTCCGGGGCGGTGCAAAGGGCGCTTGAGCTGGCCGGCAGCGGCGAGCTGGTTTGTATCACCGGCTCCCTGTACATGGTGGCCGAGGCCAGGGAGGTACTTTTGCCTGAACAGAAGTCTGAATTCCAGTTTTAGCGGCAACCCATCCGGGATACAATAAAACAGGAGTCAGGAGTCAGGAGTCAGGAGTCAGGAGTCAGAAGTCAGGAGTCAGACGAGACTTCATTCAGAGGGGGAATCAACCCCCTCTGAATGTTAGCCGAGTCCAGTGATAAAACCACATTTAGTCTGCATAATTTGACTAAATGTGGTAAAATCCTGAGTTTTACAGCAAATCCATAAAAAAAAGGCCGCAATCCCTTGGTACAAAAGGGATTGCGGCCTTTGTATTTTGTCATAAATATGTAGTGCATAGCCCTATTTTTTGACTTCCCCCAAAAATTT
>JBFMEU010000036.1:0-26517 GCA_040753155.1 Bacillota bacterium | reverse complement strand
TTGTTTATTTATCATCAGATATCTTTTGTAATCTATAGTATACTTCGATATTTACCCTTATTTATCCTGCTGTAACAGGAACTAATTTTGGCTATTCTATGGGGTTTTTGCAGTGGAATCATAGATAGGATGCTCGAAAAGAATGCGGATTTTCTACATATCTTGGAGCAGGAAACCGTGAAAAAAATATACGATGTATGGAATCGATACAAGGGGAAATTGGACGTATTCCATGTGGCGTTTTCAGGTGGCAAGGATAGCATTGTTTTACTTGACTTGGTAAGAAAAGCGTTGCCGAAGGATGAGTTTGTGGTCGTGTTCGGCGATACACAAATGGAATTTCCCGACACATATGATGTCGTTGATAAAATCGAGGAACAAAGCAAAGTCGATGGTATTAGGTTCTACAGGGCGAAAAGTCATATGGACGTTTATGACAGTTGGCGTCAGTTCGCACCTCCGTCACGAGTGTTGCGTTGGTGTTGCAGCGTTCACAAAAGTACGCCACAGGTTATAAAATTGCGAGAGGTTTTGGAGAAAGCCGATTATAGCGGTCTGGCTTATGTAGGTGTTCGCGGTGCAGAAAGCGTAAGGCGAAGTGAATACGAATTTGAAAGTAACGGGCTGAAGCAAAAAGGTCAGCGTAGCGCCAACCCGATACTTGATTGGACGAGCTATGAGGTTTGGCTATATATTTATGCCAACAAGCTTATAGTCAACGAAACATACAAAAAAGGTAACACTCGTGCAGGTTGCTTACTATGCCCTATGAGTCCTGGAAAAGCAGATTATTTACGATATGTGAATTATAAGGGGCAGATAGATGAGTATGTTTCAATTATTATGTCCACAAGCAACCGAAAGAACATCTCACAAAAAGACTGTATGAACAACGGCTCGTGGATTGCACGCAAAAATGGTGTGAGTATAGCTACCGAAATTCACTATAAAGAACGGCTAGAAAATGGAAACTTAATTATCGAAGTCCGAGAGCCTAGAACCGACTGGAAAGAGTGGGCAAAAACACTTGGTGATATGCAGAAAGTCGACGACATATACGTCGTTGACGCTAAGGAAGGTAAGCTAGTTTTCAAAGTGAATGAATTCAAGAACGGTTACTCAGTTGTACTGCCCATAAAGTACATTAAGTATGTGCCAACCCTTGGCAAGTATTTTCGACAAGTTTTCAGAAAATCAGCTTACTGCATGGTTTGCAGAACTTGCGAAGTCAATTGCAAAAATAACTGTATCTCTTTTGAGAACGGTTTGAAAATTACTAACTGCATTAAATGTAGAGAATGTCACTCAATCCCAGTTGGGTGCTTGGTGTGTCATTCTTTGAAAATGCCACAAGGAGATGGAGAAATGAAAAGTATTAACACATTTGGAACTCACGCCCCTAAAACGGATTGGCTTGTAGAGTTTTTCGATAGGAAGGATGACTTCCTTGAAGAGAACGGTTTGGGTCCCGTGCAAAAGCCGTTTTTTAGACGTTTTTTAAGAGATGCGGGCTTGATTTCTGAGGGTAAAACACTCCCATTAACAGAAATACTGGCGTCATTGGGTTGGGATAGTCCGACCTCTTTAGGCATTATGCTTGCGAACATATCCTACAATCCGCAATTTGAATGGTATATCAAAAATATCGAGATTGGGCGCTTTTATACTCGTAAGGACCTAGAAAATGTTATGCTCTCGGAAGACATTACCGAGAGAAATGCAAAATCAGTTCTTGGTGATTATAAGCGCATCGTTCAAACTCCGTTCGGTCTAACCCTGAACTTCGGTTATGTGGATAGTGAGGACAATTATACACGAAACAAATGCCATATCGGTTCGTCACTTGTGGTTCTCTACTCCCTTTATAAATTTGCCGAAGCCTGCGGCGATTATTACGAATTCACAGTCAGTCGACTTTTGAACTACAACATCGACTCCGATGGCATTAGTCCGACTCAGATATTCGGCATTGATGAAGACGAACTGAAAACAATCCTGCTGGGACTCTCGGTAAGCAACCCAGATTTTGTTACCATCAAGTTTACGCACGATTTAGATACTATCTCACTTAATAAAAACAGAACAGCAAGCGACGTTCTGGCATTGCTGTAAGGAGGATACTAATATGGCTACCGTGTACAAAGACTATTTCCAAATCGATGAAAACTACTTTCCATGCGTGAATGAATCCGCCATTAACGCTGGGCTTAAGTGGGATGAGTTCTACCCACATTCCACTTTCATCGATTTGCTTAGAAAGACTGAGCGTGTGCTTTCGCGTCAGGAGAAGCGGTCGATTTGGATTTCCGGTGCTTATGGCACGGGCAAGTCATACGCTGCGTTTGCCCTCAGCAAACTCTTGACTGCCGAAAGCAAAGAGGTCGAAGCCTATTTTAATAAATACGAGGCTCTCGCACCTTATAGGACAGACCTTATGCAGCGGTTAATCGCCGCAAAAAACGAAGGTCGGATTCTGACTTGCTACCGCTACGCATCCTCATCAATAAACAACAGCAACGATTTGATAATCGTTATCCAAGAACTTATTGCAAAGGCTGTGGAGAAAGCGGGGCTGGAACACACCGGAGCAAACACGTTAAAGCATGGAATTTTGACTTGGCTTAAGGACGAGCGGAATAAGCAACTGTTCAACGGATACGTTGAGAAAGAGTATAAGGATTTATTCGGCGGTTGGAACACAGACGAGATAATCGATAAACTTTCCAAGTCGGATGGTTCTGCGGAACTTGTGGGTAAAATCAATCAGATGGCGAGTGAAATAGGCATCCTTGCCATCAAAATCGATATGGAAGGATTAATTGCCTACATAAAAGACATCATTAACAGCAACAAACTGAAAGCCCTCGTCTTTGTACTGGATGAATTCAGCGAGTTTTTCCAGAACAATCGCGGACGGCTTACTGATTTTCAGAAGCTGGTTGAAACGTGTGTTGAAGTGCCGTTTTACCTTATGGTGGTCGCCCACCAAATGGGCAGTTATTTCCATGAAAAGGACACCGACGCAAAAAAAATCAAAGACCGCTTTTTACCTTGTGAAATTTCTATGCCCGATAACATTGCCTTTGACTTGATGCGTGATGCACTCAAAATCAAAGAGGAGGCGCGACAGGACTGGGAAAACAAACTCGATGACCTTCAGGACTTCACCAAAAAATCCCGCAGGGCAGTATCCGACTGTACAGGGATAAAAGATGACGTCCTTAAAGGCGTTTTACCTTTACACCCTATGTCTGCGCTACTCTTAAAGCATATATCCTCTGCGTTTGAATCGAATCAGCGCAGTATGTTCGACTTTATAAAAAACGACGGTACCTACAAAGCTTTCCAGTGGTTCATAGATAACCACGGCCCCCTTGATGGCACAACGGCTCTGTTGACTGTTGATATGCTTTGGGACTTTTTCTACGAAACCGGAAAGGACAACCTTGCTCTGCCTATTCGGAACATCCTAGATACTAACAAAAAAGCGGAGTCGCATAGGTTGGCTTCCGAGGAACATCAAATCCTCAAAACGATTCTGATTATGCAGGCGGTATCGACGCACCTGAACGATGCCATCCCGCTTTTTATCACGAACGAGCAAAATCTCTACCTGTGCTTCGAAGGTACGGACTACGAGCATAAAGCCCCTGCCATTGCTGAGAAATTAGTTCGTGAAGAGGTTCTATATAAAAAGACGCTGGGGAACAACAAGTTTTGCTATGCGACAATGGTTATGGCGGGAGACGCAGCCGAACTTGATAAGAAGAAGAAAGAAAAAATAGAAAAGCTAAGAACTCTTGACTTGTGCATTGATGAGATGACCAGAGTTTTCAACTTAACTGCACCGCTGAAAATGCGGTATGACCTGACCTTTGCCGTTCACGACGACATTACAAGTAAGACGAACCGCTTTGTAAACGAAGAAGGAGCGAGCGGTTTTCATGCGATTGTCGGCGTTGCAAAGGACGACAACGAAGCAGTTTTACTTCGCAAGCTGATGCAAGACAAAATCAAGAACGTTGTTCCTGACGGTAAAAACATCATTTTCATCGATACCACTCCGACTCCTTTTGGAACGGATAGTATTGAACAATATGCCGAATATATGGCGGGAAGCGAGATTCAACGCGGGAAGGATAATGCCGCCGCAGATGACATGCTTAGGAAAGGCAAGATGGTTGCCGGCAGTTGGGGCAACAGAATTTATAGCGGACAGATAATCATCTATTCAAAAAGCAAGCCGGAGGGCGAACGCTTTAACAATTGGCAGCAAGCCCTAACAGGATTACGCGATTTAGTCAAAGCAAAATATCCGCAGGCGTTCGAGTTTGCACCGGGGTTGACTGAGGCGACATTGCAAAGTGGTTCCAAGCAGCAATGGGTTGAGGCGGGAATTGTTAAAAAGGCAAGCGGTTTGACTTCTTCTGCAGAGAAACTTGTTGATGCGGCACGAACGGATGGCGAGTATTGGGTAAGCGACCCATACAGTTCGCTTGGCATCATCAAGAACGCGCTTGATAAAAAAATCAAGTCCGAACTTGCGGAGAACTCCAAAATCGCCATTAAGGACATCTTGATGTTCTTGTGTGATGACTATGGTTTTGTGCCGTCTAATCTGTATTCTTTTATAACAGGCTTCCTGCTTAAGGAATATGCAAATGACAGTTACCGATTAAGTGACGAGGCGAACAACGAAAAGATGAGCGTCGATAAGATGAAAGAAATCGTCGATGAAGCTTTCAAACAGTTCTATGCTCCAAATTCTCGATATAGGGATAAGTTCATTCGCATTATGTCGCATGTGGAGCAGCTCTTCTGCGGTTTAATGAGTGATGTTTTTGACATACCCGAAAACCAGTGCGGGTCTGTTGAGGATGCTATCAAGCGCGTACGTATCAAGGAAAAATCAAAGGGGTTGCCGGCTTGGGTGTTAACAGAAAAAGCGAGCGGTATAGAAGTTGACTTCATTAACGAGTTTGTTAAACTTCTCAACCCCGAACAAGGGACGAATACCTCAGCGATTACCGGTAACATCGGCAAATTGGTGGAGAGCGATGATGCTTTGGCAAAAAAGCTGAAAGCCCTTGTCACCGATGAAAACCGCAGAGAATCCATGAAAAGCTATCTAACAATTTTCGAGGATGGCAAACTGTTGGCGCTCGCAAAAGAAATCGGTGCTGAGGATAAAGTTGTCAGTGACATTCAAAAGCACTTCGGTGATGATACCGAGGGATTGTGGCTTTGGAGCAAGGAAACCGGCGAAGGACAAATACGCAAGGTAATCAAGAAATACGAGTTCGTAAAAAAGAGTAACGAACTGTTAATCAAAGATAGTTCGTCTGTCGTTGCATCCCTTGCAGCGTGGCAAGAAAAGCTGAAGTTCATTAAAATCTCCCACGAGGTTGCACGTGAAAATCCTGCATACGCACCTTTTACTACTGTTCTCTTTAACGTCGTAAAAGGCGTAGGTAGAGACTACCTAAAAGAGTTTTATGAAGCGTTGACAGAACATGGGGATTTCGTGGTCGAATTCTTAAAGAGCGACAGAGAAGCGTTTGCTAAAATCTGCGCGTTCCAATTGCAAGGTTTGTCCGAGCAGGAAATAAGTGACATATACAAGAACATCCCTAATGGCTGTTTTTCAATGGGAAAACAGGAATACTTGCAGAAGATAGAGCAGCTTGTGAATGATTACAAAAGCAATTTGGCAAAGATGCAGCTTCGCAACTTGTGGAAGGAAAAAACTGGAACAGACTATCCTTATCAGTGGTCAACAGAATATAGGACGCCCCTTCTTTCCTGCGTTCCGGCAGACAAGTGGAGCGATTACAAACGTGCGTTTGGAGTTGTTAACCGTCAGAATCCTGAAGATTTCGATGTCAAATTCGCCTTGGAATTTTTAACCGCAAACCCCATCTGGGATGACATTACCAATCAAGAGAATATCGATAAGGCTTTTGTAAAAGCAATCCTCGGAAACTTCAAATCGGTATTGACCGACTTGAATGAAGTGCGTGAATATCTTCTGAAACACACGCAGGTTAGTGCATATGATTGGGGCGGACATCAGGAAATTAATAGGCTTATCAAAGAATTGGCTCAGAGCAAGTATAGCAGAGAACCCTACGAGCGGGTAATGCGGCGCATCGACAGTATGGACGGCGACAAACTGAAAGATTACTTGAAGCGACTTGTCAAAGGAAACATGATAGTTGGTATTGAAATCTTAGAAGACGGCGAGGAGGGTTGAACTTGAGCGACTGGGTAACAAAAATTGAAAATTATTTCAGTGGCACATCACAGTACCCGCTTCTGGTCGTGCTTTCTTCCGACGAGTATAAAGAAGTCCTCACCGCGTTTTCCAACACGCCCAAAATTAAGGTGAGTGATTATTGCGTCGGTGCTGATAAAGAACCCGATACACTCCAATTGGAATATGATGTGCGCCGTAAAAGGGATAAACACCTTTTAATCGGGTTGGGCGATTATTTGGCAAGCAAAAGCAACATAGCGAAAAAGACCTTGTTCTCGTACAAGGACTTGGTTCTTCAAAGCGATGGCCGTGTTGCCATCCTCCTTTCGCCGCATATGTACCCAGTCGCTAAGGAAATCGCGGATGGCGACCCAAGAGTCAGGACGAGAATTCTTCTTCCTAAAGCTGCTCCTGCTGTAGATATGGGTAATAGCAGTACCTTTGTTTATGGCATTAAAGCTTATTTGGAAGCTTGCGAAAAATGCGAGAGTGTTGGGAGCGTGAAAACCGCACGAAATATCCAAAATGCAAATGTTATCAATCCAGAGAACGCTTTCGATGAACTGAAGCATAAATTCCCCAACGAGTTCAACAGACTTTCTCAGAACGCTGGCACCCCTGAAAATTGGGGCGAATTACTTATGAACTTGAATAAATCTAAGAAGAGCATGGTTCAGTATTTGGCGGCTCAGGGATTTGCGTCGCTTGAGTATATTTTCCTTGATTACGCAAAAAGGAATAACTATAAGGCTTGGCTGTATTTCGTCAACCTCAAATTAAATACAAACAGCCAAAGCTACTTAGGGTTCGTTGCTGCAAAATCAGATAATCTAAATAGCTTGTTTCAGTCTGCAAAGACCGCCATTCTTGACATTGCCAAAAACGACAAGCTATTCAAGCCGTTCTACGAGCAGAGAAAGACGATGCTAAAAGGCTGTGCAGATGTGGATATGGCGGATTTTGTGCCGAAAATTCATGTTCGCGGAGCAGATATGATAGCCTATTTAACTGATAACACAAAGGTTGAACGGCAGGCTGTGGTTGTTTCATTATGTGAAGGAGCCAACATCGACAGTCTAGAGGTGAGTTATCCTGATTTATATTTATATCTTCGGGACTATCAGTTCGAAGACGACAGGTTTACCCAGTATTTCGCGGCATATAAAAAGTGTAAACTGGAAAATAGAGTTAGCGACGATTTTGCAAACATAGTAGCTGATTATGCAGCAACCCGCCCATATAACTCATTACCGGCACGTTCGTCGCTAATTTCAAGTCTGGATGACGGCAGTACAGTTCTAATATTCTTGGATGCATTCGGCGTTGAATACTTAGGGTATGTCAAAGAAAAGTGTGCGGAATTGAAACTGCGCTTTGCCTCGAAAATAGCAAGGGCTGACTTGCCGACCATAACCTCATTAAATCGAGGATTTTACGAAGAATGGCATGGAAAAAAGGAAACCCCGATTAAAGATTTGGACGAACTAAAGCATCACCCAGAACGAGGATATGATTACAACAATTCGCCTTACCCCATTCATCTGGTGGAGGAACTGGATGTTATTAAAACCGCTTTAGAGCGGGCAAAGACAAAGCTGCTAACCGGTGAATGTAGAAAGGTCTTAATTGTTTCAGACCATGGAGCGAGTCGCTTGGCGGTAATTAGCCCCGATGTGCAGATCCCCAAGAACAACTGTGAAGTCAAATCAAGCGGTAGATACTGTATGGGAGATGGATTACCTGTCGCTAATAATATCGTTGCGGAAGTTGAGGGCGAATATGCTGTAATCGCTGATTATTCTCGTTTTGAAGGTTCAAGGGCGGCAAGTGTTGAAACGCACGGTGGGGCAACCTTGGAAGAAGTTCTTGTCCCAATAATAGAGATAACGTTGGTAGACAACAACATTCAGGTCACGCTTGAGAAAAATGTTGTTGAAATCAGCTACAAGACTGATCCTACTCTTGTTTTGATTATTACCCCCGACTGCGACAATGTTACCGTATCGATCAACCAAGCGATCTACAAGGCAGAAAAACTCGAAAAGAGCAAATACAAAGTCGTAATGCCTGAATTGAAAAAGGGCAAGTACACGATAGATATATTTGAGAATCAGAACAAAATTGACAGCAAAGAGTTTACCGTCAAAAGTAAAGGCTTTGCCGAGCGCGATATATTTTAGGAGGCGGGAAAAGTGGTTAATAAACTTAGAAGTTGCTTCGAGGAAATGGTTGTCTATAAGGACTTGAAAAAGAGTAATTTCTTTTCAAGTCTTTCACTGCCGTCCTTCATGCGCGACTGGCTCTTAAAAAAGTTCATGTCGGAAACGGGCGAGTTCGATCAGGAGGAAATGCTTGGTTTCATCCGACAGAACCTTCCCCGCAAAGAGGAATGGATAGCGATGAAGAGCAAGATTGTCACCGAATTGGAACGGGTGAAATTCTTGGCAAAAGTTTCTGTGGACGTTGACATCAAGACTGGTTTTGTTTCGTTCAATTTACCGGACTTTGGTCTAACGACAAAAGAAACCCTCATCCCGCCTGAGGTATGGTATACCTGTGCAAGCGATCTTGTTAAAGGACATGAAACGTGGGGCGTTGTCGAACTCGAATATTTGGAGCCTGACGAAGAACTGAAACGCAAGGGTAAAATCCAGATGAAGAGTTTCAATAACTTCTGCCCTTATGAGATTGACGTGGACTATTATAAGGATGCTCGCGGCGAATTCTCAACGAAAGAGTGGATTGACGTCCTTCTGGGTGCAATAGACTACAATGCATCAGGTTACACGGATGACGAGCAAAAATTAACTGTGCTTACCCGTCTGTTGCCTTTTGTTGAAAAACGTCTGAACTTAGTTGAACTCGCACCAAAGGGAACGGGCAAATCGTACCTATTCGGGCGCGTGAGCCGCTTTGGATGGCTCTCTTCAGGCGGCATGATGACTCGCGCCAAGTTGTTCTACGATGTCCAAAAGAAAGAACATGGTTTGATTGCAGGTCATGATTTCATCGTTTTTGATGAAGTTCAGACGATAAATTTCCACCCAATCGATGAAATGCGCGCCGCTCTCAAAGGCTATATGGAGAATGGCGTGTATACTGTCGGAAAAGTCGAGGGAACATCTGATGCCGGCGTGGTTCTTTGCGGAAACATCCCAAAAGACAAAATGAGCGAATATGAAAGTATGTTTGAGGAACTTCCCTCGGTGTTCCACGAATCTGCTTTGATTGATCGCTTCCACGGTTTTATTCAAGGGTGGAATATTCCCAGAATGAACGATGACCTGAAAATTTCAGGGTGGGCAATGAATTCCGAATACTTCTGCTCGATACTGCATGAGTTGCGCGACGATGCAAGTTACAGGGCAATTGTAGATGCATTGGTCGTTGTACCCGAAGCATCCGACACCCGCGATACGGAAGCGGTCAAGAGGATTGCAACTGCTTACTTAAAGCTGCTTTTTCCTCACGTTCGTTCACCATACGATGTTGACTCGCAGGAGTTCAAGCGTTACTGTCTGAAGCGAGCTATGTCAATGCGGCATCACATCAAACTGCAACTTGGTATTTTGGACGAGGAATATAAGGGGAAGAACATACCCGCCTTTACTGTTAATGAATTCTCGCGTGACGGAGGCGCATAATATGGCCAAACGAGTTGACTGCTTTATTTGCGGCAGAGAGAATCTGTCTTGCAACGAGATAGGATTGAACAAAAAGCTGATAGGGCGAAACATCGAAAAGTTTCACTGTATGCAGTGTTTGGCCGACTACCTTGAGATTTCTACAGAGGATTTAGCTGAACGCATTCAAGAATTTAAAGACGCGGGATGTGTTTTGTTCGAATAAGGGAGGAGGTTGTGATACGGTTTCAAAATAGTCTTATTTCTCTTAACTGGGTACAAATCGAAAATTGGCGTACTTTTTATCGGGCGCAGGACGGTGAGGCACCGGATGACAGGACTTGAACCCGTGCTATATTGATTTGTTTCCGGGAACGTATAAAAGCAGAATTAACACTGTGGACATGTTTCCACGCACGGAAAATACCTGTTAAAACCAATATCGACCTATTCCCGCGAACGGATGAGTGATTAATTACAGTCCAGACATCAATCCGAGCCTATCGTTCCACGTTGAGACAGTAGTATTGATGTCAAGGGTGGAGAAGTAGAGTAGCTGAAAAGGCTTGGTATATGGGGGTTTGGGGTTTTTGATGTCTAAATGCTGGAGATTAAAACTGTGAATTTATCGGTTTATGGGAACAAGTCCAAGCATGCAATATTGAGTGTGACAGAGCAGATTAGATGTCGGTGCTTGCTGACAGAACAGATTAGATGTCAGAGGTTCCTGAGAGAACAGATTAGATGTTTTTATAAAAATACGAGGTTGTGTGGTCGCATTGGATGTAGAGAGTCTATGAACCTGTAACTGAGGAGGTATTTATGGTATGAAAACAACCAAGGAACAATTACTTAGAAATCCTGATATTCAACCGTCAAGTGACATTATAGCAAAGGCACTTGGAGAAGCGAACAACGCCTATATAAAGTTTATCAACGAACTTGCGAGCCATGATATTCAGTTAGAATGGCGTTACTACAACGATGGCAAGGCGTGGCTGGCAAAGGGACTCTATAAGTGGACAGGCGTTCGAGGCGGTCAGCATGAAACAACCATTTTTTGGATATCGATATGGGATAGCTTTTTCAAGGTGACCATCTATGTTCCTGAAAAAGCCCGTGCAGATGTATTTAGCCTTCCGCTTGATAATGAGGTTAAGCTAATGATAGCGGACTCAAAACAAATGGGAAAACTGAAGAACTTTCCTCTTGTTTTCGACTTGTGTTCGGATGAAATGTTTGAGGCGATTTTTTCTCTTACTGATTTTAGGAAAAAGATTAAATAGGTGGCGAATTTATGGAGATCAAGAGATACAGTAATGCTGATGAAACATTACTGTTTGACATGCTCGTAGATGAGGGAGATGATTGGAGCGATTATCACGGAGCAGCAGGTCGGGGTAAGTACATTAAGGCGCTTGAGTCGAGCATAACCTATATAGCTTGCGATGAAAACGTTGTGTGCGGTTATGCGCGCTGCCGGGAAGATGATGGCTTCGGCGTTTATGTTTATGATTTACTCGTAAGAAAAGCATATCGGGGAAAGCAGATTGGTAAAAGCCTTATGGAACGTGTGTGCCGAGACTTTCCGGATCAACCCGTCTATGTTATGAGTGATGTAGATTCATACTACAAAAAACTCGGATATCGCAGAGAGGGGTCAATATTTGAGGTTAAAACATAATTAATCAAGGCACCCTACGTTCAAACTCGTGTAGAGTGCCTCATCGTTTTTAAGCTTATTCATTTAGATCCACCGTCACGCCGGACTTGAATTCCACGGTGAATTTATCCTCGTAGACAGTGACCTTTTCAATCAGTCGTCTTATCAACTGCTCATCGTATCCGGTTACGGCGTCTGATCAGTTCTTCTTGAACCTGCATGAAAATTTCACGTGGGATGATCGCCTCATGACTGTTTTCCACATAGTATTGAGGGACAAGGCCATTGTTCTTGACCCGCTTTTTCGTGAGAAAATCATCGGAATATGCACCTATTCCGGAATATGCATGGACAAGTGACCGGCAAAGGGTTAGTATGAGTGCGCTCCCTTTTACCTATGCTTGGGCTGCCGGTTTCCGGCACAGTTCAAAAACTACCGTGCGGTCGGGATCAGGACAGCACCACCTGGTAACATCCGAATTCTCCAGCCAGGGAAACTCGCCGCCGTAAAGCAAAGTTGCTACCGCTGAGCGCATGCTGTCGTAAGCATACTGGCAAAGACCGCCTGGAGTATACGGACCAAACTCGAAACTATCCCCCACCTGGTGACCGTAGGAGCATTTCCCCTCACCCCGGATTTCTATAATCGTTGCCATCACCTTGTACTTGTACACAAAACTATCCTCCCCTGGTCCACAGTTTAGGAAAACATTTTCGCCATACGCCTGGCGTGATGTTGGAATGGTGTAAATCAGGATCCCCAAGATTGTGGACATTCAGGGAACCAACCTGGGACCACAGAAAGACTTAAAGAACTTTACCCTCAAGGGATAATCTTGATCAGTCAGCCCTCACCTTGCTCAGACTGGTGAGGGCTAAAGGCCGGCATTAACTTATCCGGGCGCATTCCTCCCTGCTGTAACGGTCCAGACCGGGGCAACTGGCAGCCCAGTAGTATATGCATTGCCTGCATTCTGCACACAGTGTATTACCGCCCAAGTATTGCGGGGACATTGTCCAACCCCCTATCTCTTTTCATGATGTTCTATATTAAATCCGGATGCCGGGAATTACAACGGGTTGACGGTGAACCGGCATTTTTTGAACGTAAATGGTATCTAAAAGGCATTTTCTATGTGCTCAAATCTTTTTGCCCGGCCGTCGCTGTCAAATACTATGCCAATTACATCAAACCGCAGGGGCAGACCGGCACGCTGGGATTGCAGATAGAATGCGGCCACCTGGCGCAGCTTAATTCTCTTCCTGGCGCTCACGCTCTCCTGGGGAAGCCCGTAACAAACGCTGGAATTGGATCTGACTTCGATAAATATCAGAGACCGCCTGTCCCTGGCAATAATATCAATTTCACCCAGGGGACAGCGAAAGTTTCTGGTTAATATTTTGTAACCTTGCTCAAGTAAATAGCTCGCAGCCAGGTCTTCACCCCTCTTACCCAGTGCCTGCCTGGACTTGCTCATTTAACCACCCCTTAAAGTATTGCCCGCAGAGAAAAGAACTCCCGCAGGAGTTCTTTTCTCTGCCTGATACATTTATTAAGCCAACTTCTCATCCTGCAAAAATTCCATCAGCAGCTTGCCGGTATTGCCGGTAATCTTCAGGCAGTTTTTCAGATGCTCCGGAGTGTCAAAGGGATGGGTATTCAGAACCCTGCAGCAGGTGGCGCCAAATTTTTCCTCAAACCGGTCATGAAATTTGCGGGCTGCCTGATAGGCCGGTTCCCGGTCAACAGAGCTCGATGTACGCCCTTTAACCATCCCCAGTACTGCTGCGGAAGCTGCCAACGCGCCACACACACAACCCGCATGGCCAAACCCGCCACCAAAACCGGTGAACAGCTTGACAGCATTGCGGTCGATATCAGGCGACAGAATATCCTGAAAAGTCAAAAATATCGCCTCGGCACAATTATGCCCCTCCCGAAAATAATTACCCGCCGCATTTCGTGCCTCCAGGGCTGCATCACTACTCATTACGGGTTCACTCCTTTAATATATTATGCTGCAACATAATTCGTGACGATCATTTTTGGTTACCGCCAGTATATCACAATCTGGTTTTCAGTTCTATTAATACCTGGTCTTTAGCCGGCACATAATAATCCTCAACAGTGTTATGGAGGTTTTACTATTGGATAAAAGTAACAGCACAAGGACCTTGCTGGTAGTTATGGCCTGCCTGATTTTTTTAACAACCGGCTGTCAGGCTTTGCGCAAACCCGGGCCGCTGGAGAACCCGCCCCCGGTATCCCCCCTGCGTGAGACCACGCCGGGGGAACAAAGAATTACCGCTTCCCGGCTGATGTCCGAAGCACACGTGGTGGACGGTGTTGACCGGCCCATTGTGGTGGTAATTGGTAATGACGCCTATATTGGCCTCCAATTGGAGCCTGACGTGAATGAGCAGGAGATACCCGCAGTGGAAAGGCAGGTCTTGCGGCGGATCAGGGCGGCAGAACCCCGGCTGAGAGCTGTTTCTGTTTCAGCCGACCCTGATGTGGTGGAAACCCTGAAATTGGTGTCCCGGCGCATGGCCGATGAAAGACCGCTTTCAGATTATATAAAGGAACTGCGCCGTGTGCGCAATCAGGCCGGGGCAACTTATCCAGCCACATAAGGCGGAGGTTGGAGGTTAGAGGTTAGAGGTAACTATTCAGGTATTCAGAATTCAGGAGTCAGGATTCAGAATAACCGTATATCTCATACTTCGGAAACGTCATAGATAAACCGCAAGTACAAACAGGTGCGCCTTCTGCCATACCAGTAAATCTTCAAATGTTTTCGCTGGTTTTCTCATTCTGACTACTGACTCCTGACTCCTGAGTAGTTACGGTTAGAGGTTAGGGCAACCAGAAAAGAAAGCCTGCCCCGTTTTGAGGGCAGGCTCTCTTTTTAGCAGGATTAAGCTGCGTCTAGTGCATGAAGAAGGAGTTGGCCGCAGCGTTGACCACTTCAGACAACGGTGCGGGGTAGATGCCCAGGAAGATGGTGACTACCATGGTGATTACCAGGGTCAGCGCCACCGGACTGGTCAGCTTGATGGGTGTCGGGTCAACCGGCTCGTCCCGGTACATGACCAGGGCCACCCGCAGGTAGTAGTAAACTGAGACCATACTCATGACCAAACCGAGGAGCACCAGCCAGAGGTAGCTGTCCACAATGGTCATGAAGAGGTAGAATTTACCTACAAAGCCGGCCAGGGGCGGAATCCCCGCCATGCTCAGCATGGCCACCACCATTACAGCCGCCATCAGCGGCGAGCGCTGGCTGAGCCCGGCATAGTCCTTCAATTCATCACTGCCGGTTATGTTGTAGAAATAGGCGGCCACGGTAAAGGCGCCCACTGTGGCAAACACATAGATAAAGGCGTAAAACATAATGCCCTTGATGCCCGCCTCACTGGCCGCCACCAGGCCCACCAGGATATAGCCGGCCTGGGCGATACCGGAATAGGCCAGCAGCCTCTTGACGTTGGTCTGGGGTATGGCCACCAGGTTGCCCATGAGGATAGTTATTGCCGCCAGAACGGCGATGAGCATAACCCAATGTTCCCATACACCGGGCAGGGCACCCATGAACACACGCACCAAGATGGCAAAGGAAGCTGCCTTGGAGCCCATGGCCAGGAACGAGGTAACCGGTGTGGGGGCGCCGTGGTAGACGTCCGGCGACCACATATGAAACGGCACGGCCGCAACTTTGAAGCCCAAACCGGCAACCACCAGCACTATGGCCAAAATCATGGCCGGGCTCACCGGCTGGGTTGCCACAATGCGCGCAATGTCACCAATAATAATGGTCCCGGTCAGACCGTAAATCAGGCTCATACCGTAAAGCAGCACGGCGGAACCCATGCCGGCCAGAATCAGGTACTTCATGCCGGCTTCCACCGACTTGCCGTCGGTTCTCTTCCAGGCCACCAGGATGACAAATATTATGGTCATCAGTTCCAGGCCCACATACATGGTGATGAAGTCCCCGGCCGAGGCCATGATCATCATGCCCAGAGTGGCCATGATAATCATGCTGTAATACTCGGTCTGATTACCCATGTCATCCACATAGCGCATGGAGCCCAGAATCACCAGCATTGCCGCCAGCAGGAAGGTTACCTTGAAAAACAGGGCATACCCGTCTACCAGGAACATGCCGCCCAGCAGACTTCCCTGGGAGCCCCACATGGCAATGGCAACCCCCATGATCCCCGCCAGGCCCAGCAGGCTGAGCCACCCAAAGCCGTGCTTGGACCCCTGGGGCACAATCAGTCCCAGGATAAGCACCGCGATACCCAGGGCAGCGGTCAGCATTTCGACAGTTAGCAATGAATAATCAATGGCCGGCATCTAGAGCTTCCCCCCTAACTGCAGCACGTTGTTAATCTCAGCATAGAGAGGCACAACGCCGCTGTTAATCATATCAAACAACAGGGAGGGGAGTATGCCACCCACCACCAGAACTGTACCCAGCACTACCAGGGGCACCAGTTCAGGCCCTTTGATGTCCTCCAGGTGATCATACTCGGGCCGTGGCGGACCGAACAGGGTATTGGCGCCGGCCCTCAATACATAGAGGGCGGTGATGATGATACCGGCAATACCTATTACAGCCAACCCTCCAAAGTTATTGAAGGCACTGACAAAAATGACGAACTCGGGAATGAAGCTGACCAACCCGGGCAGACCCAGGGAGGCCATGGCCGCCATCATAAAGCCCACCGCCAGCTTCGGTGTTTGGCGGGCCAGGCCGCCCATGTCCGGAATCCAGCGGGTATGGGTCTTTTCGTAGAGGAAGCCAATCATGGAGAAGAACAGGGCTGCCATGACACCGTGGGCAAACATGTTGGCCACGGCCCCGTTAAGGCCGATGATGTCCAGGCAGGCCACCGCTATCAGCACATAGCCCATGTGACTGACACTGGAATAACCGACAACATACTTGAGGTCTTTCTGAGCCAGGGCGCCGAAGGCGGCGTAAGCCACACCCGCAATACCCAGCACCGCAATCACCGGCGCCCAGAAATGAGCTCCGATGGGCAGTGACAGCACGGCAATTTTAATCAGACCATAGCCGCCGATTTTTTTCAATACACCGGCGTGAATCATACTCACCGCTGTGGGAGCGCCGGCGTAACCGTCGGGCGACCAGGAGTGGAAGGGCCACATGGAAATCAGGGAGCCGAAGCCAAGGGCCATCAGGGCAAACAGCCAGATCTGGTCAAATGTTGAAAGCTGCTGCGCCGCCGCCGCTATGCCGCCAAAGCTGAAGTCGGGAACCCCGGTCAGGGCCACGGTCTTCATGTACAGGGCAATCACGGCGCCCAGCAGGAAGGCGCTACCGATGAGCAGGTAGATGGTCAGCTTCATACCTGCGTATTCCTTGGTAACCCGCTTGGAGCTGCCCCATATGATGACCATGATGTAGATGGGAATTACCACCACTTCGTAGAACAGCAGGAAGATGAACAGGTCGTGGGCGATAAAGGTTCCCATAACACCGGCAATCAGGATCAGCAGCAGGATAAAGAATTCCCGCGGCCGGTTTTCCATGTTCCAGGAGGCAAAGATGGACGAGAAGCCGATCAGGTTGGTTAGTAAAAGCATCGGCAGGCTTATCCCGTCAACCGCCAGGAAGAAGGTAACACCAAGATCCGGAATCCAGGGGTAACTGTAGCCTATGGCAAACTGCAGACCGCCGATGGACTGGTCGTAAGCAAAGTAAGCGTACAGGCTCAGAATCATGGAGATGAAAGTTCCGATGGCGGCAATGCACTTGATTAGCTTGTGCTCATTTTTGGGCACAAAAATCAGAATCAGGGCCGCCACAATGGGAGCAAGCAAGATAATTGGCAAGATGGGAAAACTCATCTACATCACACCTCCCAGCAGGCCGGCGGCGGATGGGCCGGTAAAGGCCATCAGAATGGCAATGGCCAGGATACCCAGGAAAAATACCAGGGCATAGTTTTGCAACCGCCCGGTCTGGAAGACCCGCAGGCCTTCACCCGACAGCTTGGTGAAACCGCCAAAACCGTTAACGATACCGTCAACAACATAGATATCGAACAGGTAGAACACCCTGGCCGAGCCGTCTACCACGGTATGGTTAAACCACAGATAAATCTCGTCAATGTAATACTTGTTAAAGAGCAGGGTGTGGATACCGCGGTACTGCCCGGCCAGTTTGTGGGCCAGGGCCTTGGACTGGTCGGCGCAGTACATCTTGTAGGCCAGGGCTATACCGGCACCTCCCACCAGGGCTGAACCAATCATCAGCAGGTAATTGGGATCTAGATGTTTCGGATAGCGGAAGTAAATCCACTCAGCCCACAGGTTATGCCAGGGGGTCCCAATCCAGCCCACCACAATAGCGCCGGTGGCCAGTACCACCAGGGGCAGGGTCATATTCCACGGGGACTCGTGGGGGTGATTGTCGGGCTTCTCGTCGCCGAAGAAGGCCAGGAAAATCATCCGCCACATATAGAATGCCGTCATAAAGGCCGTTATCAGGGCCATGGCAAACAGCACATAATACACGCCGGAGTCACTGCCGGCATTAAGGGTCTTCAGCAGAATTTCGTCCTTACTCCAGAAGCCCGCCAGGGGCGGAATGCCGGCAATGGCCAGGCCGCCAATGACGAAGGTCCAGCCGGTAATGGGCATTTTCTTGATCAGGCCGCCCATATCCCAGACATCAGCCTTGTGGTGCAGGCCATGCAGCACGCTGCCGGCGGCAAGGAACATCAGGGCCTTGAAGAAGGCGTGGGTCCACAAGTGGAACATGCTGGCGGTAAGGCTGCCCACCCCCAGGGCCAGCATCATGTAGCCCAGCTGGCTGACGGTGGAGTAAGCCAGAATCCGCTTGATTTCACGCTGCACCAGGGCAATGGAGGCCGCAAACATTGCTGTAAAGGCGCCGGTTATGGCAATCATCAGCATCGCCGCAGGCACCTCGGTGAACAGGAACATGGTCCTGCCGACCAGGTAAACACCGGCTACCACCATAGTGGCCGCGTGGATCAGGGCGCTGACCGGGGTGGGGCCTTCCATGGCGTCCGGCAACCAGACGTGCAGCGGGAACTGGCCGGACTTGCCGATGGGGCCGATAAACACCAGCACCGCAATCAGGGTCAGGATACCCATGGTGGTGTATTGCTCGAAGTTATAAATCTTTTCACTGAGCTCAACCAGGTTCAGGGTGCCGAACACCAGTTGCAGGGAAAGAATCCCCAGCAACAGTCCGAAGTCCGCCACACGGCAGGTGATAAAGGCCTTTTTGGCCGCCTCCCGGGCTGCGATCTTATGGGTGAAAAAGCCAATCAACAGATAGGAGCACAGACCCACCAGTTCCCAGGCGATAAACATCTGCAGCAGGTTGCTGGACAGCACCAGCAGCAGCATGGAAGCGCCGAACAGGGACAGATAGGAGAAAAATACCGAATATCCGGCCTCACCCTTCATGTATCCGGTGGAATACAGAAAGATCATGGTGGATATAAAGGTTACCATGAACATCATCATGGCTGAAGTGGGATCCAGCTGGATACCAACTTCAATGACCAGTTCCGGCGCGCCGGGAAGTCCCATGGAGAACCAGCGCACCGCATACACCAGGGGATGGTCCGCATAATGATGGTTGGTGAACACTCCGTATGCCGCCAGTGTGGCAAAGAAGCAGGACAGCGCCATCGAACCGACGGCAACAGCCGAACTCAGCATTGGCCACGGCCTGGTAAGAAAAACTATAACCAGGAAGGCGAGGGCGGGCAGGAGAGGCACCAGCCATGCGTTATATAACGCAAATTCTACCATTTTCTATTCAGCACCTACCTTCACTCTTCGAGATCTTACCATTTTAGCCAGTCCAGGTCATCCAGGTTAACCGTCAACTGGTTACGGTAGATGGCAATCAGAATTGCCAACCCTACACCAACTTCGGCGGCGGCCACGGTGATGACGAAAATCGAAAAAATCTGGCCGGTAAAGTCCATCGGGGTGATAAATTTATTGAATGCCAGCAGGTTGATCATTACTGCCGTCAGCATGATTTCAATGCACAGCAACACTGTAATGGCATTGCGCTTTACCAGCGCCCCGAACAAACCAATGCCAAACAAGATAGCCGACAGAACAACGTAATGGTTCAGGCTAATTGTCGTCAGTAGATCCGGCATTAGCCTTCACCTCCCTGGCAATCATAATAGCACCGGTCAGGGCCATGGTCAGCAGGATAGCAGCTGCCTCAAAGGCCACAAAATATTTGGTCATCAACAGTTCAGCCAGGAAATTCATAGTGTCTTTAGGCACTGCCGTCACCGCGCTGACATCGCTCCACCGGGCATTGGCTGAAAAGTACGCCATCACAGCCACGGTCAGGGCCACCACGGCGCCTCCCACTTTCAGCTGATTGTTAAACACGTTGGTTAACTTCATGTGGCGCCGCTGAATCAACATGACGGCAAAAACAATCATCAGGCAAACTGCGCCGGCGTAAACAAAGACCATCACCGCGGCAATAAAGGGCGCATCCAGCAACAGGAACAAGCCGGCCACGGCAATAAAGGTGACGGCCAGCATTAATACCGCATGCACGATGTTGGGCAGAAACACCACTGCCAGCGCGCCCAGCAGAATAACGGTGGCTACGGCATAAAACGCCTGGGCAACTATGAAGTCGTAAAGAAAATTAATATCCATACCTAGTTCTGACCCTCCTTATCCGGGGCCTTTCCGGCAGCCGCTTCCTTTTTTGCCTTGGCTGCCCCGGCGCCGGCTTTGGGTTCGGCCTTCCCGGCAGACTCCTCTTCCTCCACAGGCTGCGGCGGAGCCTCTCTTTTAACCAAAATTAACGGAATCCTGTCGTAATGGTACTGGCACATACCAAACACCTTGGAAAACTTCAAGGCATCCTTATTACACGATTCGACACAAAGCCCGCAGAACAAGCAGTACTGAATGTCCATCCGGTATTCCGTCAAGTATTGCTTCTTGCCCACCTTTTCCTTATTAAGGCTAATCACCTTGTTCGGGCAAGCGTTGACGCACAGACCGCAGGCAATACAGCCATCGGGATCCAGTTCGAACTTGCCGTGAAACCTTTCCGGTACCGGATGCTGCTGTTCAGGATACTGGACGGTAAACTTCGGCGTCCAGAATTCCTTCATGGTAATTTGTAAACCCTTTAATAACCCTTTTCCGAACATGCAATCACCACCCTATCGCCCGGTAGATGTAAACACCGATACCGGTTATGAAGATATTGGCCAGGGACAGGGGAACCAGCACCTTCCAGCCGAAGCCCATCAGCTGGTCAACCCTGATCCGGGGATAGGTCCAGCGCAATTGCATGACGATAAAAATCATCGCGTACATCTTGAGGAAGAACCATACCCAGGAAGGAATGAAGGTCCAGCCGAAGGGGGCCAGCCAGCCGCCCAGAAAGACTATGGTGGCCATGGCCGAGATCAACATCACGTTGGCGTACTCAGCCAGGAAGAACATGGCAAAGGCCATACCGCTGTATTCCGTATAAGGACCGGCGATAATCTCCGATTCGCCTTCCACCAGACAGAAGGG
Organism: Bacillota bacterium; assembly: GCA_040753155.1. Classification (GTDB taxonomy): domain Bacteria; phylum Bacillota; class Desulfotomaculia; order Desulfotomaculales; family JBFMEU01; genus JBFMEU01. The sequence continues at coordinate 5,386 of JBFMEU010000036.1, read as the reverse complement.
GGTCCGGTTACACTCGGCTACAGCTGCAGTGAAGAAAATCAGAAAGGCAATGGGTTGAACAAAGATAAACCACATATTTTGCTGGGCCTCAATAATCTTGGTCAGAGACAGGGTCCCGGTGATCATGACGACACCAAGGAGGGACAGCACCAGAGGCAATTCATAACTCACCATCTGAGCAACTACCCGCATGCTGCCAACCAGCGAGTATTTGTTGCTGGAGGACCAGCCACTCATCCATAACACCACCGAGGTAAGAGACCCTATGGCAAATACATAAAAAAGGCCGATATTCATATCGATGGCCACCATGTTTTGCCCGAAGGGCACCACGGCAAACACCATCAGCGGCGGAACAAAAATGAGGACAGCTGCCAGCATATAGACAACTTTATCCGCATCCTTGGGAATGTGCAATTCTTTACTGATTAACTTGCCAATATCAGCCACAGACTGCAACAACCCTTTGGGGCCGACCCGGTTGGGGCCGATCCGGGCTTGCATATAGGCGCAAACCTTACGCTCCATGTAAACTATCCATAGGGCGTTTAACAGGATGAACAACAGGATACCTACGAGCTTAACCAGCATCATAACGGCATCGTTCCACACCCCGGTGAGGCCGGCGCCGGTGAGCGAGTTTCTCAGCCCCTCGGCAACACCAACAAATAAATTTTCCATACCTCTTCTCCCCTATGATCCTGTTTTTGCTAACAGTCCACTTCACCCAACATAACATCAAGACTGCCAAAAATAGCCACTACGTCAGCAATTTTCCATCCGGCACACATTTTATCCAGCATGCCCAGGTTGATAAAGGAAGGCCGGCGCACATGCACCCGGTAAGGCTTGGCTGACCCGTCGCTGACCACATAGTAACCAATAATACCCCTGGCGGCCTCAATTTCATGATAGATCTCACCCTTGGGCGGCTTAATCATCTTGGGCACCTTGCCCATCACCGGACCGTCCACTTCCTTGATTTGCTCCATGGCCTGTTCAATGATCCTGACGGACTGGGCCATTTCCAGGAACCTGCAGTAGAAACGGTCAAAACAGTCGCCCCGTTTGCCCAGGGGCACCTCAAAATCAAAACGATCGTAAATACCATAGGGCCTGCACTTTCGCAAATCATAATTTACATTTGAAGCACGCAGGTTCGGCCCGCTGAAACTGTAGTTTATGGCTTCCTCCGCCGATACCGGGCACACATACTTGGTCCTGGCCTGGAAGATTTCGTTGCCCGCAATCAGATTTTGATACTCTTCAATATAACCGGGTATTATTTTCATCAGGTCGGACAGCTTATCCAGCCAGCCCTCGGGCAAGTCCTCGGCTACACCGCCGATGCGCATATAACTGAAGGTCATACGGGAACCGCATAGTTCCTCAAAAAGGTCCAGTATGCGCTCCCTTTCCCTGAAGCACAAAAAGAACCCGGTAGCTGCGCCGATATCCAGGGCAAAAATCCCGGTTGAAAGAAAGTGACTGGCCAGACGGGACAATTCACCGGTGATGATCCGGATATACTCGGCCCTTTCCGGCACCTCAACTCCCATTAACTTCTCCACGGTTTGCACATACCCCAGGTTCATCAGCATGGCTGCCAGGTAGTCTATCCGGTCGGTGTACGCAATTACCTGAGTATAGGTCCGGGATTCGGCTAATTTTTCAATACCCCGGTGCAGATATCCGCAAATCGGCTCGGCCTTGACCACGGTTTCCCCGTCCAGCGTCATAATGATATGAAACACACCGTGGGTAGCGGGGTGCTGGGGACCAAAGTTCAGCACATATTCTTGAGTTCTCATTCACCACACCTCTTAATCCTGTAATTAAGGGTTATTGCCTGCCACCCACCCATTCAAAGTCCTTGCGCAGGGGATGTCCTTCAAAGCCATCATTGGTAAGAATCCGTTTTAAATTGGGGTGGCCGGTAAAGACAATGCCTAATAAATCATATACTTCCCGCTCCTGCCAGACAGCCCCGCCCCATACCGGAAATACCGAGGGAACCACGGGGTTGTCACGACTCACCCCGGTTTTTACCATAATGGAATACCCGTGTCCGATGGAGTTTATATTATAGACAATTTCAAATCTGTTTTCGTCCGGATAATCAACAGCCGTAAGGTTGGTAAGGTAGTCCAGGTGATAGGTATGCTTTAATTCTTGCATTAAGTCCATTAAGTTATCCAGGGGCGCCACCACGGTTAGCTGTTCGTTAACCTCTATTCCGGCATACTTTTGCTTCAACTGCTCGACAATCCCCGGTAAGACCCGGGCTGATGACGCTTCTTGCACTTCAGCTGCAGCGACCTCTGTAATCAGATCTTCAGTTGATTCGACTTTATCATCGGTTTTTCCACCCATGACTAACTGTTCACCACCTTAGGATCCAGAATCTTGGCCCTCAACATGAGAATACCGTCGATAATTGCATCCGGCCGCGGCGGACATCCGGGGACATAAACGTCAACCGGAATCAGCTTATTCGCACCGGGAACAACATAATAGGAATCCACAAATGGGCCTCCCGAGATGGCGCAACTGCCGATGGCAACCACCCATTTGGGCTCCGGCATCTGTTCATACAGCCTGACCATAAAGGGCCCTGACTTCTTGGTTATAGTTCCCGCCACCAGCATTACGTCGGCTTGGCGGGGTGATGAACGCAAAACCTCGTAACCAAACCTGGCTAAATCATACCGCGGCCCGATGGTACACATCAAGGACTCGATGGCGCAGCAGGCCAGACCAAACCCCAGGGGCCAGATGGAGTGCGCCCTGGCTATGTTCAGCAGCTTTTCCAGTGGCGCCAGGTGAATTAACCTTTTAACCTCTCCTACTACAACCGGATCTTTGGTCAGTTGCTCGATCGGATGTCCTTCATTTTTTACTGCCATTCCAACGCACCCTCCTTCCACGCATACCACAAGCCGGCAACCAGGATCGTGATAAATATGATCATTTTAATAAAAGCTCGCAACCCAAGTTCTTGAAATGCCACTGCCCATGGGTAGAGGTAAATGATTTCCACAGCAAAAATCAACGATAGTAACGCATATAGAAAATAGCTGGTTCTAAACTGCACCCAGGTTTCACCTATGGTACGCATACCGCACTCATAGGCCTCTGCCTTGACAACGTTCGCCCGCCTGGGTTGAATCAGGAAACTGGTCACTATACCTCCGGCCCCAAAAACGATACCGACGGCCAGAAAGATAAAAACCGCCGTCCACTCAGACATGTTCTCCCCCCTTCCTTAATATATTTACACCATGCCCTGACCGGCTTGGGCGCCTGCCCCGGGAGGTCAGCAATTGTGAAAACTGTAACTCCCCGGCATACAGAAACCCGGGTCTTTAAAGCCCGCCCGGTTCTTTTATGACTTTATGCCGGACAAGACATAAAAATGGCTCCAGAAAACTGAAGAATACTTATTAACTGTTTATTCGGTGTATTGCTTAAGCGAATTCTGAACCGGTACAAAACCCATCCTGTGCAGAGGGCAGGGACCATATTGCTCCAGGGCCTGCAGATGCCCGGCGGTACCGTAGCCCTTGTGGCGGTCAAATCCATACCGGGGGTATAGTTGATGGCAAACTTCCATCAACCTGTCCCGGGTAGTCTTGGCAATTATGGAAGCGGCGGCAATGACCGCACTCCGCCCGTCACCTCCCACCAGAGCTGTCTGTGCCGCTTCAAGGCCGGGAATGGCAAAGCCGTCCACTAAAACATGTTCCGGACTTACTTCCAAGCCCAGGACAGCCCGGCGCATGGCCACCAGGGAAGCCTGATGGATATTAAGGCGCAAAATTTCACTAACCGTAGACACACCAACAGCCCAGGCCAGTGATTGCTTCTTGATTTGCCAGGCCAGGGCCTCCCGCCTTGATGAGGTTAACTTTTTGGAATCATTAAGGCCGGGCAAATCCACCTGTTTCCCGAACACTACCGCGGCCGCTACCACCGGCCCGGCCAGGGGGCCCCGCCCGGCCTCATCAACACCGGCAATAACTCTATAACCCCGGGCCCTCAGATCATCCTCCTGAAGAAACAGCAATGCCATCCTGCCGGCCTCTTCCTGCTGCTGCCGGCGCTTTCGCAACAGGCGCTGATAGAGTTTTTGGACGCCCATCCGGGGATCCTCCGCCATGGCCTGGAGGAATTCAATTTCGGTCGGTTCAACCGACATGACTAAATCCCGGATCTGCTCCACGGAAAAGGATTTAAGGTTCAAGGGGAAGTGCCTCCGGGGTAAAAGTTGATCTTATAGATTTTTTCGCGATAAAGCGCCAAATCCCTGCCCGCACAAAATTTTTTTTAAGTGTTTTTTACTTGCTGTACAGGCAATTCAAGGGTAAAACGGCCCAACTTCCCCTCTCTGAATTCTTTTAATACATTTACGGCCGCCTTGTGCAGGTCTACTCCCCCGCCCCCGGCATAAAACCCCCGGGCCGCCCCAATCATGTTCAGGCAGAGCAGGGGCCCGGCAGGCAGTCCGGTCAGGCGGTAACGCTCGGCAAGCGCAGCGGGCCTGTTTTCCATCAGCCAGGAGATAAGCGTTATTGTCACGTCATCAAGGTCAAACACATCCTCCTTGATGGCCCCGGTAACAGCCAGGCGATAGGCCACTTCGGGGTCTTCAAACTTCGGCCACAAAATACCCGGGGTGTCCAGCAACTCCAGGTCGGCCGCCAGCCTGATCCACTGCGGACCTCTGGTTACACCGGGCCTGTCCCCGGTACGGGCCGCCTTTTGCCTGGCCAGGCGGTTAATCAGGGCGGACTTGCCCACATTTGGTATGCCCAGAACCATACAGCGGGCCTTTCTCGGGCGGCGCCCGGCGGCCCGGACGGACTGCAGGCGCGGGGCCGCCAACTTCTCCACCGCCGGCGCAATTCCGCCGACACCTTTCCCTTGCACTGAATCAACGGTAACCGATGGTGTACCCCGGGACCCAAAATAGCCTTGCCAGGCTGCTGTGCCACCCGGGTCGGCCAAATCCGATTTATTCAGCACCACCAGCCGCGGCTTGTTTCCCAAAATCTCACCCAGCATGGGATTTCGGCTGCTGGCCGGGATTCTGGCGTCCAGCAGCTCCAAAACCACATCCACCAGCTTGAGACTCTCCTGCACCTGGCGCCTGGCCCTGGCCATATGACCCGGAAACCACTGTATGGTCACTAATGGTTCACTCCCTAAATTTAACTAAAAAAGTCGAGTGTTGGTACCTTCCGCTCACTGAGTCGGCCATATAAATGGACGAGCTCGTTCGGCTCCGGGCGGCTGCATAACTCGGCCCTTCGGGCCTCAAACAGATTCGCCGCTTATCCTCCGCCTCACTCGCTCTTTGAATGGGCCTCCTACGTTCGCTCCAGGT
>JBFMEU010000035.1:0-27454 GCA_040753155.1 Bacillota bacterium | reverse complement strand
ACATTTTGTTTATTTATCATCAGATATCTTTTGTAATCTATAGTATACTTCGATATTTACCCTTATTTATCCTGCTGTAACAGGAACTAATTTTGGCTATTCTATGGGGTTTTTGCAGTGGAATCATTCATAAATTTTCTCCTCAATGGTACCTTTGGTGATTAGCTTGATTACCTGAACAGGATTTTTCTGGCCGATACGATAGGCCCGGTCAGTCGCCTGCTCTTCCACCGCCGGGTTCCACCACGGGTCGTAATGAATCACCATGTCCGCCCCGGTTAAGTTCAGGCCTGTCCCACCAGCCTTCAGGGAAATTAAAAAAACGTCGCCCTCTCCACCATTGAAATCCCTGACCAGGCGGCCCCTTTCCTCTGTTTTGGTAGCTCCGTCCAGGTAAAAATAGCTTATCCGCTCAATGTCCAGATACTGCCGGATTATTTCCAACACCCCGGTGAACTGCGAAAACAGCAAAATCCTGTGGCCCCCGGAAATGGCGTCTTTCACTGTCTCCCTGAGATACTCCAGCTTGCCGCTGTCCCCCTGGTAGTTGTCAAGAAAGACGGCCGGGTGGCAGCAAATCTGCCGTAACCTGGTAAGCAGGGCCAGGATTTTAATTTGACTTCTCTCAAATCCGCTGGTGGCTATGGCTTTTTCAAATTCCCCCTGGGCCTTTTTTAAATACGCAAGGTAAATCTTCTTTTGCTCTCTGGTTAAATCAATGAGTACCCGGCTTTCAATTTTTGGAGGCAACTCTTGCAGAACATCCCTTTTCATCCTCCGCAAAATAAACGGGGCTATTTGTTTTTGCAGTTCCCTCAAGGCTCTTTCATCCTGATCCTTCATAATGGGCCGCCCATACTTGCCGGCAAATTTCTGCCGGGATAATAAATAGCCACGCATTACAAAATCAAAAACAGACCATAATTCCGTCAGGCTATTTTCCAGGGGGGTCCCGGTCAAGGCAAAATATTCCCTGGCCATAATTGTTTTTACAGCTTTCGAACTCAGCGCGCCGGGATTCTTGATATGCTGCGCCTCATCCAAAAAACAGCAGCTGAAATTAAAATCCCGGTAAAATTCCACATCCCGGCGCAGTAAGGCATAGGACGTGATCACCACATCAGACTGCTTTGCCTCCTTCAGTAAATCCCCCCGCTCCTGTGGAGTACCGGTAACAACCACAACCTTTAAGCCGGGTGCAAATCTCTCAGCTTCAGCCTGCCAATTGTAAATTACGGAAGTGGGCGCGATAACCAACGCCGGTTCCTGCACCCTTTCTTTTTCTGAAACAATAAAAGCAAGAGTCTGAATGGTTTTTCCCAGTCCCATATCATCTGCCAGAATTCCGCCCAGGCCATACAAGGCCAGGGTTTTTAGCCATTTGAATCCCGTCTTCTGGTAACCGCGCAGGACACCCTGAAAACTCACCGGAACTTCAAATTCCATATCCTGGGGCTCGGTGATATTCTGCACCAACTGTTTAAAGGCAAGGTTTCTTTCTACCCGTACGTTTGCTTCCTTCAGGCAGCGATCAATGTACAAAGCCCTATATTTGGGCAGATTAATGATTTTTTTATCCAAATCCCGCTCAGGAATATCAAAAGCATCAAGCATGTGCATAACTTGCTCCAAAGGTGAACCGGGGGAGTTTAAGGCCAGAAATGATCCGTCTTTCAACCGGTGATATCTTTTCTTCTCCCGCAAGGATTGGAACACGCCAGGCAACTCGGATGTGTCAATATCTTGCAGGGTGAAAGAAAAATCCAACATACTGCCATCCCCGTTCAGGCGAACGCCCCCTGAAAAAGCTGTTGAGCTCCTTACCCTTATATTGCGAAAGGCGTCTGAATAATAAACCTCCGCCAACTGGTGAACTTCGGGCAATATATGGGCGATAAAATCATAGATATCACCTTCCCGGTCAAGGTAAAGCTGTCCATTGGCATTTTTGAACTCGGTTTTTTCGAATAGATTTAAAACAGCCTGTTCGCCTTTAACATCACGTACAAGTATTCTCCCCTCCGGGTTATATTGGTTGTCAACAGCAAAAGGATTTATCTTTATGTCACCATAAACAAACTCTACGTTGGCGGTTACCGTTTCGCCAGCACGGTCCAGGTAAATTTTTACCTCCAACTCCGCTTCGTATAAGCTGCTTTTTACCGCAGGTGAAACCTCTACTTGCCCAATTTGTTTAACCACCGGAAGTATCTGAGAGACAAAGCGCTGCTGCTGTTGCTCCGCAAAGCTGATACCAGCGGGATTCTCCGTAAAGGCACTGAAAAAGGGCAGGTAGAATTCTCTCTGGCGTTCTGATATTCTGTGGATTCTCCCCGCCCAGAAAAAATATGTCCCCGATTGTTCCAACGGAAAGGGAGTCTGCTGTTTGGACTGCAATACCAAGCGATCATTCTTTTTGTCCAACGCAAATTCCAGGGGTAAATCCTGATCTATAATCTCCACATTCTTGTATTCCCGGTCAAATAATACTACATTAAACATTTCGGACTGCAAAAGAGATAATAGTCTCTTGACGGCTGAGTGCGTTAATATGATTTGTTTGCCTTGAAACAGCCCGCTTTGGCTATTATGCCTTAAGTGCCAGGAACTCTCCGCCATGTTCTGCTCGACTTCATACATATCACTGATTAGCTCTATCACCGACTTGTCGTGTGGGCGGAAGGTATGGCTATGGGGATCAAAAGTAAATTTTTTACCAAAGACAAAGGACTGCCGCTGCATGATTGTCTCAAAGAAACCTTTAGCGCTTTTTATAACGTACAGTTTTTCCTCACCCACGCGTAAAGTAAGGGCATGGACTATTTTGCGGCCAACAGGAGTACTCTTGGCATTGATTTCCAAGTTAATTTCCAAGTCTACAGGCCTTAGTTCCGGCTTACTAAAACCATAATCAAAATAGCTAAGGATACTCTCCGCCAGACGATTGTTATCCCCGTTTTTACGGGATTTGTTCTTTAAAGCTCCGTTACCAAGCTTCTGCTGCAAAGCTTTCAATACCGCAACTATATGCTTGCAAGCCGCCTCATACCGGTAATATGCAGGGCAATCGCAAAATAAATCTTTTACGTTTCCCTTTTTCGAAAAGCATACTTCCACATTATATGGCTCACTGCCATAGACGGTGGCGGTGACGCACAGGTTTTCCCGGTTAAACACCAGGTCAATAACCTTGTTTTTCTGAAAATACTGCAGCCCTCGCTGAAAAACCTGGTAACTGGAAGCCAGTTCCTCAATCATTTCGTCAGTAATGGAAAACATAAAACACCTCAATTAATGCTAATGTTATTAGACTTTATCTGCAAGAAGTGAACTACCCCTCCCTTCGCTCCGCTCAGGAAGGGGCTTCCATGAGCAAAACAAAGTTACAGAGCTTCTATCAAGTTGGTATTTCATGGCTATATTGTAACAACAAAACCAAACTAGAACAAGTGAACGCCAGTTTATAATGTACGAGGCATTACGCAAAGGCGCGGATATCGATCAGCTTAACCGGTTGACCTATATTAAACCACGGTTTATTCAGCAAATGAAGAAACTTGCTTTGCTTGAAGAAGAGATTCTAAAGTATAAGCATGGGCGCCTGCCTGATAAACTACTGGTCCAGGCTAAAAAAGACGGTTTTATTGACCGTTTGGTGGATGAACAATTCAAAAAAGAGTTCACAGCGTCGGCACAAAGTCGACGCTTTTCGTTTATACTAGCAACAAATCATTTTGAAGGTGGGAAAAGTCTGAAAGAATTCAAAGAGTTTGTCGAAGGAAAAAACCGCAAGCCCAACCGTTTAATAAATGAAAAATCGCCTTACCTTTTACAACATGATTATAACCCTGTTGACTGGTATCCCTGGGGCGCTGAAGCTTTTCAAAAAGCCAAACGGGAGGGCAAGTGTGTTTTTTTGTCCGTGGGCTATTCATGACCCTTCGGGGTCACAAATTGAAATATACGAGGTAGCGTTTGTCAACCTGCCACTGATACCACGTGATGGAGCGGGAATCATTTGAGGATGCGGAGCATGATGGGCCGGCCCGGCTTGATGGACATTCTGCGCCAGGTTGGCGAGGTGTGGGAGAAGGACCGGGGACGCCTGGATGGTATCGGGGATAAGATTACCGAGGCCATCCAGCCAGATTTCGGCGCCGCCCCGGGGGGCGCGCCGACCGGGGAGATCCTGCACAAGGCCTTCCGCCAGCTGAGCCGGCGCTTCGGTCAAACTCCGCCGGGTCTGACATAATTCTTCCCTCCTCGCGATTTAGGCAAATATATGCAACTATATCGCAAAAGTGATCGAAAAGGCAAAGTCTATTTTGGATCATTTTGGATCAAAGTGGTGCTGTACTTAGCCGTGCACCTGGTAAAGACCAGGACACGGCTAATTGGTACGGTACTTGGTTTACCAGGTTATGCTCTTACTGTAGAGACTAAGCTGCATTGGGGGTGAACAGGCTCTCCCCGTGCTGCTTGAAGTCGCCAATCATCCCCTGGCCCTCGGAGGAAATCATGAATTCTATGAAGGCCTTGGCCCCTTCATAATTGGTATTCGGGTGCTTATCCGGATTAGTGGCCATAACCCCGTACTGGTTGAATAAAACCGGGTCCCCTTCCAGCACGATCTCCAGGTTGAGATTGTTCTTCATGGCAATATAAGTGCCCCTGTCCGCAAAGGTGTAGGCCCCCATTTGGTTGGCAACATTCAGGGTGTCGCCCATACCCTGGCCAACCGAGGAGTACCAGCTCCCGGCCGGCTCAATGCCAGCCTCGGCCCAGATGCTTTTCTCTTTTATATGTGTGCCGGACTCATCCCCCCTGGACACAAAGGGCTGCTCTGCCGCGGCAATCTTTTTGAATGCCTCGACAGCTTCTGTTAAACCCTTGATACCGGCAGGGTCGGCAGATGGCCCCAGCACAATGAAATCATTGTACATGACATCGTGCCGGTCTACAAAGTAACCTTCTTCTACCAGTTGAAGCTCCGTATCTTTGGCGTGAACCAACATCACGTGGGCGTCGCCCCGCTTGCCCAACTCCAAAGAGGCACCGGTACCCTTGGAAAGAATATGCACCTCGTAGCCGTACTTTTCTTCAAAGGCCGGCACCAGGACATCCAGCAGGCCCGAATCATAAGTGCTTGTGGTAGTGGCCAAAATCAGGCGGGGCTTTTCTTTCGGTTCTGTGTCGCCGGCATTATTACCGGCGCCGCAGCCGGAAACCACAAGGGCCAGGGCAATAACTGCCGCTAAAACAAACAGTGCCTTTCTTTTGTTTAATGTTCCCAACACTTCAAATCCCCCTTAATAATTATTAAAGCTGCTTCTAATCAAGAAAACCAAACCGACGGCAACCCTGTTCCTTTTATTCTCACCCCTTTCAATCCGGGCAACAGCATTGATGATTTCAGGAAACTTCATTACTTGCTTGCCGGCGCATCACTCCTGCCAACTGAAACCCCTAAAAATTATCAGGCTGGTTAGTTCCGCAAGGAAACATAACCAGCCCATTTGTGGTCCAGCTCTCCTTTCCAAACGGGAGGCCAACCGGTTTCCCTGTTAACCCTGTCGTCCAAAACACCATAGCCTGAGCCTTAGGTGTTATGGTTCGGAGATGTTTTTAGTTTCAAGAAGTAAAAACCAAACTACACTGAAGCACCCAGTAAGTTTGGCAGCATAACAAATTTAATATTACCACTCTCCTTTCCACTGGGAGGCATACGGGTTTCCCCACATACCCTGTCGGCTTACTAACCATAGTTACCATTAGGTGCACAGGCTCGGAGATCCAAATTTAAGTTTATTATTCCACACAACTTATAAAAATCCTTCCTCAATCTTCAAATATGGCTGCAAGGTTCAGGGTATAGGCGGTATTTACAGTCACACTTGCGGTTGTTGTTTCCAATATTCCATTTGCGAGGAAAAAACATATTCCGTATTTCTGCTGATTCCGTCGGAAATGCTATCCAGTGCGGTACATACATAGCGCCAAAATATCATGGGGTTATTGTCAGTCTCCTTTCCTTATGCGAGGTCGGGGGCTTATATGCTGTGCAAAGATAAAAACTCCGCTATGACATTAACATAGCAGAGTTTTCCTGGTTTACATATTATCGTATGAGCTACTTTTAAAGAAATCAAGCAAGTTATTTTTAATTCAGTTCCGCCTTTAGCGTACGAATGGTCTCTTGATCCAAACCGGTGATTTCAGCAACCAGTTCTTCCGGCAAGCCCTTTTTCAGGGCCGCCCTGGCGGTATCCAGCCGTCCTTCTTTAATACCTTCTTTAATGCCTTCTTTAATACCTTCTTTAATACCTTCTTCCCTGATCCACTGTTCGATCTGAGTCATTCTCAACACCTCCAGGAGCCTTTTTTTGTAGTTTTCGGACATGAAACGGTCGGTCACGGCCACCAGTGCGCCGATGACGAATGCTTTAAATTCCCCTTCCATGTTCTTTGCCAGTTCGGCCGCCTGGATCGCCATCTCTTCTTCGGTAAAACTGCTTTTCATCAGGGGCAGGAAGATCAGCTTTAATATTTCTTCTTCGTTAAGCGGCTCTTTCTTTTCGATCTTTTCGTGCAGTTTGCGGTATTCTTCGTCTCCGTTATATTCTTTCATGTAGACGTTGGTTACTTTGTAGGAGATGGAGCCTCTTGCCAGGCTGTCCGGAGCTTTTTCGATCCTTCCGGAGTAAACCACGGCGGTGTTCACATCCCGGTAGTCTTTGTTGATCAGCCTGGCGTCGTAAAGGGCAAAGCGCTTTAACGCTTCTCCGGCAACCTTGGTCATAAACTCCAGGTGCAAAAGGGTGTTGTCTTCAAGCAGGAAGATATAGTCGGTCCGGTTTTCTTTTATTTCCACAACGGGCAGGACAGTGGGGATCACTGCCGTTATCCTGGGGGTGTTCAGGCCGAATAGCTTCAGTGTCCTGTCCTTGAATGTTTCGGCCACTGCTTTCATGATTACGTCGTTTGCCTGCCTGGTTACCTCCGCTTCCAATACCAGCACCTTCTTTTGGGGCTATTATACAGCATCCGCCAGTGTGTGTGAAGGGGGTGACCAATTATTCGACCGAGTTCGGATTTAAGAAATAAGTACGATTTAAATGTATAATCAGGCTTTGACTACAATAACCAGGGACATAATACCCCTGGTTATTTTGTTGGCTTTTTTAGCACTACAACGTAATATTGATTGTTCATTATGCCCGCTACGTCAGGGGGTCGGTTCCGTCGTCTTCCCTATTGCTTGGCGTTGAACATGTTTTCTATACCCATTTTTATGCTATTACAGATATTTTTATATAATTTTACAACCATGACCAGAAGACATTACTGTATCTGGCGTATTGAAAAAGGATGTAGGCTGGGACAGGCTGCTGTGATAATATAAAAACAGGCACGGTCGGGCTAGATTTATTTCATTGCTACAGTAAGCAGGTGTTTTGCAAACTGACCTCTAAACAAAGGTCCTTCAAAAAGCCACTAAGGAGACATTTATGATGAGTAAAACAATGGCAAGAGCAATTATCGTCCTGTTTTTCTTTTTCCTCTTTGGGAGCGCGGCTGCCCTTCCTGCGGACGCTGATGAGGGCAGTGAAAAGGAAGTATTCATGCGGGCAAAGGTGCTGGACGTACAGCACCTGGAACAGGAGGAACTAGCCACGGGGATTGTTCTGGAAAAAACTCTGCTTACCCTGGAAATCCTGGATGGACCCTTTGCCGGTCAGGTACTGGACGTAGAAAACAACAGTGACGGTCATCCAGCTTACAGCTTAACCTTCAAGCCGGGGGACCGGGTGCTGGTGTCTGGCCAGACCTCTGATGGCGAACTCAGTTATGCTTACGTGGCTGATTTTGCCCGGGACCGCTACCTGTATGGCCTGGTTGCCGCTTTCTTGCTTACCTTGACGCTGGTGGGGGGCCTGGTGGGGATCAAGGCACTGCTAACCCTGGGGATTACCGGACTGGCCATAGGGATGGTATTGCTGCCATTGCTCCTCCAGGGGTATAGCCCCATTGGGGTCACAGTTATTGTTTGTGCGATGGTTATTGCCATTACCTTTATGGTCATTGCCGGTTTAGGCCGTAAAACAGTGGCCGCCATTGTGGGCACCACCGGGGGCGTGGTGGCGGCTGGCCTAATTGCCCTTTTGGTTGGCACACTGGCCCGCCTCACCGGTTTTGGCGGCAGCGAGGAGGCCCTCTGGCTGTTGTACATTCCCCAGGAAATCACCCTGGACATCCAGGGCCTGCTGTTTGCAGGAATTATCATTGGCGCTCTGGGCGCAGTCATGGACGTTGGGATGTCGGTAGCTTCAGCCATGGAGGAAATCAAGCGGGCCAATCCCCGGATTACCAGAGGGGAGCTATTCCGGTCCGGGCTGAATGTGGGGCGGGACACAATGGGGACAATGGCCAACACCCTGATTCTGGCCTACACCGGTGCTACCATCCCCCTGATGCTGATTTTCATGGCCTACGAAGTCCCGTATTTGAAAATTATCAATCTGGACATGATCGCCACGGAAATCATCCGGGCCATGGCCGGGTCCATCGGGCTGGTTCTGGCCGTACCCATAACCGCCCTGGTGGCCGGCCTGCTGATGACTGCACATAGTAAACCGGCACGCTTGGAAAGTAATCTGCACGAATAACTTTTTGCCAATAGGCAATTGACCTTAAGCTAATTAGAATAGTACGCCAGGATGGTGTAGAAGCCCGTTATCCCTTGTTTAAAAGAATAACGGGCTTCTACTGTGTTCCGCCTGAATCATAAATCAGGCGGGCGCCATGTTCTTGATACCCTGCCGGATCCAGTGACGGTGCCGGGAATCACCCTGATTTAGCAGCGCGTTCACGCTCTGCCGCCCCCCGGGGACATAAACCGCATCATACATGATTGACCCGGCGAAAACATAGTTTTTGTTAACCTCCAGCTGCCGGCCATCGGAGCTGGTGTTTGCTAATCAACACTTGGAATAGCCGCAGTTTCTGCACACAAAGCAGCCTTCGGCCCGGTTTAATTCCTGTCCGCAAATCTCGCACTTTAGTAAGTCTTGTTGTCCGGCATGTTCACCGGAATGGCCGTTGCACTGGATATCAAGCTCGTTTTTAATCTCAGCCAGCTTCAAAGCAATGGCCGAGGCGCAGGACTTACCCGGGGACACCACCCTTCCCTTGCCCTTGGCCATCATATAGGCCGGGCAGGAGTGGGTTCCCGTCAATTGCTCGATTATTTCCTGCACGCGGATGCCGCCCCGGATGGCCAGGCTGATTAATCTGGAGGAAGCCTCGGTGTAAACCAGGCAGCCGCCATCGGAACCGGTGGTAATGAAAGTCTCCATTATTTCGCCGCTGTTGGTTTGATAATTCACGGTCAAATATATTTTTCCGCAGCCCGTATCCAGGCGGTGGGTTATGCCATGGGCGCTGATGGGCCGGGGCAGGATTTCGCCGCGCCTTAATTCAGGGGTCGCCTTTTGCTCTTTGCCCTTGCCCACAGTAACCGTGCCTTTTTTGCAACCATCCCTGAAGACAGTAATACCTTTAAGGTTCAGCTGGTAGGCAAGGTGGTAACACTTTTCGATCTCCTCCGGAGTTACCGTGGAAGACAGGTTAATTGTTTTGCTTACAGCGTTTTCCACATATTTTTGCACTTCCGCCTGCATCAGGATGTGATCGGCATAGCTGATATCCTGGGCACCCTTGAAGATGCGGGCTATTTGCTTGGGCACGCCCTTGATGTTCTGGCAGGTGCCCTGCCGGGCCACTTCCGAGAGCACCGCCTGGGGCACGCGGTGCTTTTGGCAAGCCTCCAGGAATAGCGGGGAAAACACCTCAAAATCCCCGGCCACATTGGTTTTCTTGGTGTAGGCCACGGCAAAGATGGGCTCCACGCCATAACCCTCGCAGCCGGCCATGGCCGTCACGCTCCCGGTGGGAGCAATGGTGATGCAGGCGGCGTTGCGCCGTTTTTTTTCCGGGCAGTAAATGCTGTTTTCCCACTCCGGGAAGCAGCCTTTTTCTTCGGCCAGCTCCCTTGAGGCCTCATGGGCCGCCTGCTGAATGAGGCAGGTTATCTCGCCGGCAAACTCCCGGCCCTCCCTGGCGTCATAAGGCAAGCCGGCCCTGATCAGGGCGTCGTGCAAGCCGGTGAAGCCAAGCCCCACCTTGCGGGTGGATCTGGTGGACGCCTCAATCAAGGGCAGCGGATACCGGGCAACATCAATCAGGTTGTCCAAAAAGCGGACCGCCGTGCCCACCGTATTCTCCAACAGCTCCCGGTTAAGGCGGCCATCCTCCGTCATCATCCGGGCCAGGTTAATGCTGCCCAGCAGGCAGGACTCACCCGGGCTCAGCGGCTGCTCGCCGCAGGGATTGGTGCAATTTAACAATTTATCGGGCACAGGGTTGTATTGCTGCAAGCGGTCGACAAAAATGATGCCGGGGTCCCCGCAGGCGTGGGCCGCCTCTGCTATGCTATTCCACAGCTCCCCGGCCCTGACGGTTTGGTGCGCCTCGCCGTTGAAAATCAGCTGCCAGTCAGCATCTTCTTCCAGGGCCTTCATAAACGAGTTGGTTACACCGACGGATAAATTAAAGTTAGTAAGGCCGCCCTCCCGCTTGGAGTTTATGAAATCAATAATTTCCGGGTGGTCTATATTCAAAATGCCCATAGAAGCGCCCCGCCGCACCCCGCCCTGCATCACCATATTGGATGAGGCGTCATAAAGCTTGATTAACTCCATAACACCCGAGGCTTTGCCCTTGGTGGAGCGCACCAATGACCCTCTGGGCCGGATGGTGCTGAAGTTATAGCCAACACCGCCCCCGGACTTAAACACCAAGGCCGTATCCCTCAGGGTTTCATACATCGAATCCAGACTGTCTTCCACGGCCAGGACAAAGCAGGCGCCGGGCTGCCAGGGCCGGTCATGCTTGCCCATGTTGGCCCAGATAGGAGTTGACGGCACAAACAAAAGTCCGCCTATCACTAAAGCAAACTTCTCTTTCCACTGCTTTTGATTTTCTTTTTCCGCTCCCGCGGCGGCCCCGGCCAGCCGGTATACCGCCTGCTCAAAAGTCTCTACAACATCCCCCTGCTCGTTTCTTTGAGCATATCTGGCGTCAAATACTTTTTGGCCATTTTCTGATAATCTCATTCCGGTATAGCTCCTTGAGTTAAAATTCTTGGTTACTATTCAGGTATTCAGAATTCAGGAGTAAGGCTTCAGAATGGACCGTATAGCTCATACTTCGGAAACGCCATAGATAAACGATAAACCGCAAGTACGAACAGGTGCGCCTTCTGCCATACCAGTAAATCTTCAAATGTTTTCGCTGGTTTTCTCATTCTGACTGACTCCTGACTTCTGACTTCTGACTCCTGACTTCTGACTCCTGACTCCTGACTCCTGAGTAGTTAAAATTCTTGTTAGTTTTTTCTACTTTAACAGGCCATTTTCCTTTTTCTTTCTCTACCCCTCAAACAGGTTTTTCAGCAGATCCTCAGTCAAGTCCCCCAGCGCTGCTTTTCCCGTTAAGAAAACTTAAACCCTGGTAAACAGGCACTCAAATTTTACATATAATAAGTGGCTGCTGTCAAATAATAAAGAAGACTTGGTTCAGGTGGGGTTTTAACCCATCTGTTGGGGACATTCCTCCGAAGGAGGTGTGTCCCCTGACCGCTAAACCTTAGTCGCACTTATTTCGAGTTTACAGCCTGTTAATCCCCGACCTAAGAGGGCGGGGTCTTACAGGCTGTGCGAAGATAAAGAAGTTCCTTATCTAGTTTAAAGCTTGCCATATACCAGGAAATGGGAGACTGCTTATCTTGGATACAAGAGATTTGGCCGGGCTGGCGGCAAAAAAGCCCCGGCCGCCCATGATTCTGCTGGGGACCAACGCCTGTGGCGGCAACACCATATCTTTATTAAATTCCCACGACCCGGGCTACCGCAGCATGATTGAGGATTTAATGGACTGCAGGTACAATTACCTGACCATGACCGCCGAGGGGCAAATGTCCTCGAAAGTTTTAAAAAAAACCAGGGAGGAGTACGCCGGCGAGTACATCCTGGTGGTGGATGGCACGGTACCCACGAAGTCCGGCGGTCTGTACGCCGTAGTGGGGGAAAGAAACGGCAGACCCCACACCGCCCTGCAGGCGGTGCAGGAGCTGGGGGCAAAGGCTGGGCACGTTGTGGCCATGGGCACCTGCGCCTCTTTCGGGGGCCCCTTTGCCGCCGCGCCCAATCCCTCGGGCTCCAGGCCAGTTCAGGCCGTCCTCAACCGCAAGGTAATCAACGTGCCCGGCTGCCCCGTCAACCCCGGCTGGATCATGGGAACCCTGGCGCATCTGGCCTGGTACGGCGAGCCGGAGCTGGATGAGCTGAACCGCCCGAAAATGTTTTACAGTGAGACAATCCACAACCAGTGCCAGCGCCGCCATTATTTTGACAACAGCATCTTTGCCCGCAGCCCGGGGGAGCCCTGGTGCATGTATCTCATCGGCTGCAAGGGACCCGTGACTTATGCCGACTGCCCCTACCGCCAATGGTGCGGGGAGCATGTGAGCTGGCCGGTGAAGGCCAACACCAACTGCATCGGGTGCGCCAGTCCTGAATTTCCCGATGGCTGCGCCCCCTTCTTCGAACACCTGCCGGATGTGCAGCTGCCGGGAATCAAAGCGTCGGCCAACCGCATCGGGATGCTGGCCGGCGCCATCACAGCTCTGGGCATCGGCGCCCATCTGGCCGGCAGCATCATTACCGGCAGGCTGCCCGCCAACCTTGGCAAGGGCTTTAGCTTAAGTACCAGGGAAAAACTAATAAGTAAATTACAGCAATTGCTGCCTAAAAACAAGTAATCCATGGCACAGCTAAAGGTGGTCAACCTTGAAAAAAATAACTCTTAACCCCCTGCAGCGGACCCAAGCGCCTTGCTCGGTGGAAGTAACGGTGGAAAACCATAAGGTAATTGAGGCCAGGTGCAGCGGCGTATTTTTCAGAGGCTTTGAGCTACTCATGCAGGGCCGGGACCCCAGGGACGCCAGCTACCTGACCATGCGGATTTGCGGCATCTGCTCCGCCGCCCACGGAACGGCAGCGTCTTTAGCCCTGGAAGACGCCGCAGGGGTGCGCCCCCCCTATAACGGAATTATAATGCGCAACCTGGTCCATGGCGCCGATATCCTGCAAAACCATCTGCGCAATTTCTATCTATACACCCTGCTGGACTATGTCCGGGGTCCGCAGCTAAGCCCCTTTGTGCCCGGCTACACTCAGGACTACCGCCTGGGGGAAAAAGACAATGAGCATATGCTGCAGCACTATTACCAGGCGCTGGACACAAGCCGTCTCTGCCATGAGCTGGTGGCCCTGCTGGGGGGCAAGGCCCCCTTTCCCCACTGCCTCCTGGCCGGTGGCTGTACCGTGCCGCCCACGGCGGACATACTCATGGAGTTTGCATCCAAGCTGAAAAAGATAAATGATTTTCTAGATCAGGCCATGCTTCCGGATGTATACAGGCTGGCTGAGGTCTATGCCGACTACTACCGGATTGGCTGCAGGACGCCAAACTTCCTGGAGTTCGGCATGTTTCCGGAAACCAGAAACAAGGGCAACCACTATTTCCCGGCCGGGGTGATGATTGAGGGCCGGGAGGAAAAACTGAACCCCGGGGAGATTTCTGAACATCTCAAGTATGCCCGGTATAACGGCGGCCCGGAACCGCTGCATCCGGGAGCGGGACGCAGCGAGCCCCGGCCGGAAAAGGAGGGCGCCTACTCCTGGGTCAAGGCGCCTCGCTACAGGGACAAGCCCCTGGAGGGCGGACCCCTGAGCCGTCTGTGGCTCAAGGGTGAATACCGCCGGGGCGTTTCCACCATGGATCGCCTGGTGGCCCGCGCCCTGGAGGCCAAAACAACCGGACAGTTAATGGAGCGGTGGGTGCAGGAGCTGCAGCCGGGCCAGCCGGTTTTTACGGATTTTAAAGTGCCCCGGGAGGCGGAGGGCGCCGGCCTCACCAGCACCATGAGGGGCCCCCTGGGGCACTGGATCCGGATTGAAAAGGGCAGGCTTGCCCACTACCAGATCATCACCCCCACCGCCTGGAATTTCTCGCCCCGGGACAACAGCGGCCGGTCCGGACCGGTGGAGGAGGCCCTCACCGGCATAGAAATAGCAAATGAGGCCGAGCCCGTTGAAATAGGCCGGGTGATCCGTGCCTTTGACGTGTGCTCCTCCTGCAACGCCCACGTTATAACAGCAGGAGCGCCAGCCCGGAACCTGGTTATCTTGCCCTAATGGTCGTGCCGGGCCAAACCCGTCGCCTTAGTAGTCCGCTGGTTTCGCGCCGCAGTCCGGTTACCCTCACTGCGCCGGGCGCTGTTACCGGCCAGGCTGCGTCGTTCGCTAACAATAACGCCGTGCCTCTGCCGGGTTTACTGAATACTTAATAGCAACACCAAAGTGGAGGTAACCACTATGAACATTATCAGCAGCATCCTCACTTTAATGAACACCCAAAAGCCCCGGCACAAACTCTCAGCCAGGTTGCTGCACTGGACCTTTGCCCCGGCCGTGCTGGCCTTAATCTCCAGCGGCTTATACATAACCAGGCCCACGCCCAACCCTGTTATTAAGAACATGAATACTGCCCTGAAAACGCAATACACCTTCCAGTATATTCTGATTTTTGCTTACCTGGCGCGGCTATATCACGGGTATGCCACCAAAAGTTACCGGGACATTATACCAGACCGCAAGGATATCTCAGCCCTGCCCGGGTTTTTAAAGTATGAATTATTTCTGACGAAGAAGAAACCCAAATTTCCCAAATACAACCCTTTGCAAAAAATTTTGTTTACCTGCCTGGCCCTGTTGATACCCCTGCAAATTGTAACCGGGCTGTCGCTTTACGCCGCTAAAACCTTTGCCCGGGCCGTTTGCCTGGCCGGCGGCCTGAATCCTGTTCGCCATAGCCACTACCTTACCGCCCTGGCCATATCTTCCCTGGCGGGCGGACACATTTATTTTGCCCTGACCCGCAACCTGCGCAAGCTTAAATCAATCTTCACCGGCCACGAATAGAAAGGGGCGCGGCAAGTGTTCTTAATTACAGTACTTGGCGCCGGCAACCTGCTACTGGGGGACGACGGCGCAGGACCCCGGGTAATCGAAGAATTGAGTAAATACCCCCTCCCCGGCAACGTAACCGTCACCGAAGCCGGAAGGTCCTTCATCCAGCACTGGGATGCTTTTCAGCGCAGCAAGCACGTCATCATCGTGGATACTGTACAGGGAGGCGGCCCGCCGGGAACCATTTACATACTCAGCCGGCGGGAGATTACCAGGTCAGCCGGGTGCGGCACACTTGGTCATGAGGATGATCTGCCGGGGGTCATTGACCTGCTGGCCCGCTTTAATATTAAACCGGAGGTAACAATTGTCGGCATTGAGCCCGGGGAAATTAAATTCTCCCTGGAACTCTCCCCCGCAATCTCAGCCCGCCTACCTTGCCTGACTAAAACCGTGTACAAGCTTTGTTTGAGGCTAAGCCTTGCTGCTGCCGGAGATGCCTCTAATCCCTCTAAGACCCAAGAGGCTGGCATTGACAAACCGGTCTTAATTTAGTACCATATTTATACCGAGGTGATACCGCAATGAATGTTAATGAAGATATTAGGCCTATTTCTTATATTAAAGCCAATGCGGCTGAGATTCTGGCGCAAGTGAACGAGACCCACAGGCCGGTCTATGTTACTCAAAACGGTGAGGTCAAGGCGGTCTTATTGGATCCTGAATCCTATGAAAAAATGAAGAAGGCTCTCGGTTTATTAAAGCTACTGGCCCAAGGGGAACGTGATCTAATCGACGGAAAAGTCTTGTCCCAGGAAGACTTTTTTTCGGTTATGGATCGTGACTTCGGCCATATGAAACCATGATTAAAGAGATATCTCAGGTATTCTGGACACAAACCGCCCAGCAGGATTTAAAAAGAATAATTGAATACATAGCCGCTGCCAGTGAAATTCAAGCAAGAAGAATTTATCCGGCCATTAAACAAAAAGTTGATAACTTGCAGCATATATCCCTTCAGGGAAGAATTGTTCCGGAATTAAGACACTATAGTGTTTTAACCTACAGGGAATTAATCAAACCGCCTTGGCGAATTATTTATAAGATTGAGGAAAATACAGTATGGGTGCTGGCGGTAATCGATGGAAGAAGAAATGTGGAGGACATATTGCTTGATAGGTTCATTTAACTTCTTCCGGGTAGATTTAGCTAACTAACTACAACCTGGAGAGCTAATTTAAGTCAAATTCAGGATAACCCGTCTATAAGCAATAACTATTAAACAACCGTAAAGGACGTGCTGCACTTGAACTTGCTGGAAGCTTTTTTTTTGGGACTGATTCAGGGCATTACCGAGTTTTTGCCCATCTCCAGCTCCGCCCACCTGGTGATTGCCCAGCAATTAATGGGGCTGAACATGCCGGGCCTGGCCTTTGAGGTTTTCCTGCACTTTGCCTCTCTGCTGGCCGTTTTGATTTATTTTCGCCGGGATATTGTTGAAATAGTAACTGGGTTCTTTAAGTACCTTTCCAGCCGCCAGGAGCAGCACCGGGGCTCCTTTTTATTTACTGTTTACTTGTTGTTGGCCACGGCTATTACCGGTGTCCTGGGCGTGCTGCTGGAAGATCTGCTGGCTGACAAATTAAAATCCATGACCACCATCGCCATCTCCCTGTTTGCAACCGGTGTTTTTCTGTTCTTGATCGAGCGGGTAAGGAGGTACGGCAGCCGTACAGCTGAGCAAATGACCGTACTTGACGCCCTCTGGATCGGGCTGGGGCAAACCGTGGCCGTGATCCCAGGTATTTCCCGGGCCGGCAGCACCCTGGTGGTGGCCCTGTGGTGCGGCCTGGAAAAAGAAACCGCCGTACGCTTTTCCTTTTTGCTCTCGGTGCCGGTGATTCTGGGCTCCACAGTGCTGATGGCGCCGGATTTTGACATGATCCGATTGCAAACCGGCATACCTGAACTCCTGATCTCCTTTGCCGCCTCCTTTGTGTTTGCCCTTATCGGCATCAAGTGGCTGATCACCTTTCTTCAGCACAGCAAGCTCATTTACTTTACCTATTACTGCTTTTTTATGAGCGGCTTCGTCTTCTTCTTTTTGCGCTAACCCACGCACAACAAGTATAATAAACCTCACCTCCGGGAAACCTTAGATTTGGGGGTGAGGCAATGGAGAAAACCGGAATCTATGCCGTGGTCAAATTCATCATAGTCTTTTTGTCTGCTGTGGTGGCCTTTGTCTTGATTAATGCCAACACCTGGTACTGGGTTTTTGTGGCAGCTGTTTTCATAACCGGGATTAATTATCTGGCAATTGACCTCCCGGTGCTGCCCAAGTACGGCAACGCCCTGGCTTCCTTCGGCAACGGCGCCCTGGCCGTCATACTGGCCTACCTGGCAACATTTATTATCCCGGCCTTCCAGGTGGGTATAGTTGCCCTGGTGGTTTTCGGCGCCCTGGTGGCCATAGGTGAATTCTTTTACCGGCAGTACCTTTTACTTAACAAAGCAGCCCACGAAACCACTGAGTAAAACTGTTATATATTTAAAGCCCCGGCTGGCAAGGCCGGGGCTTTAATCTTAACCCTCCGGCCTCTACTTCTCGGCCCCGGGCGCCCTTTTTTCTTTCCCTTCCTCTTCCCGTCCCACTTCTTGCACTTGTTCCTGTACCAATTCCTCCGGCTCTTTTTTCTTCTCCTTATCCTTTTGCTCTTCCTTGCCGCTATACCACCAGACCAGGGCAAAGCCGCCGATAAATAGCAGGGCCACCAGAGGGCCAAAGGATCCGGGCAGAATCGCCCTGGTGGAACCCAGAATCAATCCGGCAAAGAAATAGGCGATGGGCCCCTGGTAACGTTTAAAAAGATTGTCCAGTGCCCGGGCCAGGAGAAAAATGCCCAAAATATTGCCAAACCCAAAGATGGCCAGGTTTAGCAGGTGAAAGTCCCTCATGTATACCAACACATCATCGTAAATACCCAGGATAATCAGCACCGAACTGCCCGGCAAGCCGGGAATCATCATAGTGGCGCTGGCTATAGCCCCCCCCAGCGCCAGTACCACAGGATTTACAGCAGTTATATTTTCGGCAATGGCAATGGGCTCCTCAGCCAGCCAGTAACCGAGAGCCAGGCCGGCCGCCAAAAAGCCCAGCCTGATCAGGGTGGGGGAGGGGCGCTCCCTGAACACGGCCCTGGTGGAGGCAAACATACAGCCTAATAAAAAAGCTGAGGCCATATCCCGGTAAGCCTCAAAAACCAGGGCAAACACAAAACCCCCCAGGAACAAACCCGCCACACAACCGGAGAGCAGCGGCCAGTAGGGCTTGATATTAATCTTGGCAATGTCTTTTAAAATCTGCTCGTACATGCCCAGGATGATCAAAATTGTTCCACCGCTCATTCCCGGCAGCACGATGGCAAGTCCCAGAATCAAACCTTTGATGGCCAGGCGCAAATTAATTACCTCGCAATACCCACTTATTATCACAGCATTTCAGGTCACTTTTCCTATTATACTACCTGAGTCATATTTTAGAAAACATCTTGTCAAACATGCAGTGCTGAAGCCATAGCTGAAGAACTACTTACTTTGTTTTAAAATCCTGCAATTTACTGTATTGTACAAGCTTGTCCAGTGTCTTAAAGGTAAAAACCTTTCCCCTGGTAGCAAGCAATAACTTTTTCATGTCCTCCCGGCGAACCCCAAATCCACGACCGGCAATGCAAGCAATAACTTCAAATCTAGGTGCAGCATCAGTACCCCACGCGAAACTAAGTGACGCCAAATGCTGGATTCGGGTAACCTTATCCCGGGCTGTACCATCGTCTTCAGTAATTTTAGCCTCTATAACAACCTGGGGATTAAATTCGCTGGGGATAATAAAGTCAGGGGCCTGATCAAATCCTGCAATGCGCTCCGCCCGCTTGGTTTTTCTGTAACTGATGCCCGCTCTGGACAGCACCTCTTCTATAGCTGACTCGAGACTATCCCCAACCAACTCCGATACAGAATCTCTGTGTCCGGCAAAGGGACGCCCCAAAAACCGCTCATAAAGCAACATCGCGTAAGGCACACCCATACTTGACATAGTCCTGATTGAAACTGGGCCACCCTGGGTATCCGCCTTGGCTAGACGATGGATTTTATTTGATTCTGTTTTGGGAACCGGCAAACTGATTAACTGGCAAGCTGTTAATATCAGGGCATGTATCCGTTTTCTAATAGTTTTACTGGTAATTTGTTTTATCGGCTCCATACGAATACTGCGATCCAGTGCCCGAATGAATCCTTGAGTCACATTAATACCAGTTCGTTGAGTTGTTATGTAAGCCCACTCCGAAGGGGTAAAGCCAAGAATTGTACGAAGCACTATGATAATCATTGGGTTAATATAAACAGCGCTCATTATGACATCGGCTTCAATATTTTGGAAACCATTTGTTATTTGTTTGAGAGATTCATACCCCTGCTCAAAGATTGGATAATCAACAAATCCGTCACCTTTCGGCAGAACGAGAAAATCAGATTCAAGGCAGGAATACACTGCCGGAATATACACATCAAGATTAGCTTCTAGCTCCGGAATCGAAACTTCAAAAGGGAATCTCACCGGATTCATCTCCATACTCTATCTGTTCCTCCAAAGTTTTATAAGCCTGAAAACGGGGGGCACTAGAAAGATCTTCAGAAAGATATTTAAAAACAGCAGATGATCCTCCCAGCTTTTCAATAGCCCGGGCAACAATATCAAGTTTGTCTAAAGTTGACACCTCGGTATTCCATTCTTGGCGGAGGGTCCAGATAGCTAGACGGACAAGATGTCCATAGGCCACACAGCGTATATCACCATGTGCCGGTTTTACGTTGCCTGCCCGCAGACGGTTTAAATCCTCGTGAACCAATCCAGCTATCTCTTCAGGTGTAACTACAATAATCCGTTTGGGAACAGAACCGGTCACCCGGCAAACAAAAACGGTATCAATAACAGATGACCCCGTACCGTTTATGTGGATGGAAGCACCCATCTCAGCCGGGCAAGGTATAGATGCGGAGCAAGTTAAACCTGCTTCAAGGATTGCCACGGCAACTGGTAAATATGCTTCAATATTATTATGATGGTAAGTGAATGCCAGAGGCGCGCCGGCCTTCAAGGCCCGTGTCATATTAATAAATACTCTGGACAAGCCTTCAGTAAAATGAGCAAGCCCCCGCTCCATGGTGTTATTGCCGGTTAATTCGTTAATATCTCTTGTAGTAGCCTTTTCGAAGGCGCCAGAGGAATCCGTAACTAGCTTCCGTAGCCAAACATAACAGAAGTCCATCAATTCAGCGTATTGTACATTTGCAAAATACGGGGGATCGGTAAAAACCGCGTCCAGGGAAGCAGCAGGAAAATTAGAAAGTGTAGAACTCCCGCAATATAACTCGACACTTCTTTTTTCTTCTAAACCTGAAACAACACGACTATCACCTATCCACTCATCTTTAACCTGAACCTGTACTTTACGCCCGTTTTTATGCATTATCTCAAAGGGTCTTTGGCAATATGCCTTGGCCCGGGCATATTTTTGGATTATATTTGACCAACCCCCACTACCAATACTCAACCCACTATTCCCGCTGGTTATACCCAGCAGGTTAGACTCACACTGAACCAAGCTTACCGGAAAGCCATGTACTGAAAATATATCCAGTGATTTCAAAGCCATTGTATCATAGCGGCAAAGCATGTTTTGATACCTGAGCAAGTCGGATAGGTTGGTTGCCAGCGCATTGCGTACTCTTTCGTCAGAGTGGTCTACAATTAATTGACAACTGAGTTCCAAACCTAATAGTTGGCGGCTGTTAAACATTTCACGATACCTGTTATACCCCCAACGATGCAGCCGCTTGGTTTCATCACCCGGGGGAATCACATCATCAGGCACAAATAACGGCTTGGATTGAGCCCATAATTCAGAGGTCTGTTCATATTTTGTTAAGTCCTCCTGATCAGGCTCTTTAAAAAACCTGCCCTGATGATTAGGCTTGCAGGCGGGACAATAATATTCCAGGGCTACCATACGGTGCCGGGGGGCGCCTTTCGAGGCGTCCGGGTAGGAATTAACACTTCCGCAGGCAGAACATGAGCACCGATTACGATATGCAGGGCCACTTAGTTTTAATACCTCTCCGCAAAGCCGGCATGACCCGGGACGTTTTCGATCTTCAACTTCATTTAGTTTGCCGCAGTACGAACAAATAATCACATCCCTGGGGTGCCGTCGGTTTCTGGCAAGCAGATATCCGGGAAACAAATCAAATTGGCTGCCACATTTAGTACACTGGCTGGTTTTTACCCAAATAAAGTATTTAACATGAGCGTCAGAAGAGCCACACTTCTTGCATTTTGTACGATAAAACAACCCCAGCTTGTTTTCCAAAATATTCTGGAACGCAGCAGCGGCCTCAAGATAGGCCTCAAGATCTAGATTCTCAATTTCCTGTCGCACAATCCAGTAGGCCATGGGATTGATATCGCAACCTAGAATATCACAACCAAGGCGGTTAGCTTCAATCAGGGGCGTGCCACCACCCATAAAAGGGTCGGCTATTCTAATCCCTTTTAAATTATGTGCCCGGTAAAACACTTCTCTTAGGCTGCCTTCATTAAACTCTGATAATATCAAGCCGCGAAATAGTGTGCCTGGACGTCTCGCAAACCATTTATGTACAGCAATAATTGGACGATAGTTTTGCTGAATCTGTTTCTCATGGAGCGCCAAATCTGATATAAAAGGTATGTCAAATCTTCTTTCAATCATAGTTTGAATCCCCCGGTATATTCTCAATTGTATGTCCTGCCTGGCGCCAGGCTATCAGGGCGTTACCAGTTCTCAAACAGCACACCGCATAGTTACCCTTCAGCAAAACCAGTTTCAGGGTTTCTCCCTTAGGCATTAAAACACCCACTTTATTCTAAAACCCCGGGCCAACAGCCTGGGGTTTTATGATTACGCATCTGCCTTTTCCGGGGCGCAGCACGAGCCGGGGGTGCACCTCTTGTCGTCCGGGCTCTTAGTGCCACAGCAGGTTCCCAGCTCATCATTGGCCGGCTTGCCAACCGAACTGGGTAAAAAGGGGGCTGAGATTAGCTTTTTTAAATTTGTGCCGCCGCACTCCGGGCAGCAGGGCTGGGCACTATCTTTCCCCGCCAGGTGGAGATGTTCAAAAACCTTATTGCAGTGAGCACAGTTAAACTCATAGATTGGCAAAGCTACTACCTCCCGCTGGTGTATTTAACAAAACAAAATCTTCGACATTACGGACGGAACTCCTGCCTGCCCTCAAACTATTACTGCTTGGACCTGATCCCGTACTTGCGCAGCTTTTCGTACAAGTTAGTCCGGCTGATGCCTAAAATCTGGGCGGCCCGGGTGCGGTTGCCGCCGGACTCCGCCAGGGCCAGCATGATCAGATCCTTCTCGGTACTGGCCATGTTTTCTTCCAGGTTGATTTTTTTGGCGGTGATAACCTCCTGCGCCACCCGGACGGGCTGCTCCCAAAGGTATTCCGGCAGGTGGGCCGGCCTAATCAAGCCCTCCGACACCATGTTCAGGGCCCGCTCAATGACATTTTCCAGCTCCCTGACGTTGCCCGGCCAGGCATGTTTTAAAAATATCTCCAGGGTGTCCGGGGCCAGCCCGGTTACCCTGCCCCCCATGATCCGGTTGTACTTGCGGATCAAGTGGCCGGCCAGCAGCGGTATATCCTCCCGTCGCTCCCGCAAGGGGGGCGCCCGCAAATTAATTACATTGAGCCGGTAATACAAATCCTCCCGGAACTCGCCCCTTTGCATCATCTCCTCCAAATCCCGGTTGGTGGCGGCGATAATCCTCACCTCCACCTGGATGGTCTTGATTCCCCCCACCCGCTCAAACTCCCGCTCCTGCAACACCCTTAAAAGCTTGGCCTGTAACTGGGGTGACATGTCACCTATTTCATCCAAAAAAAGCGTGCCCCTGTCAGCCAGCTCAAACTTCCCCGGCTTGCCCGACTTCCTGGCCCCGGTAAAGGCGCCCCCCTCATAGCCGAAGAATTCAGATTCCAAAAGGTTATCCGGCATGGCAGCGCAATTAACCTTGACAAAAAGCCCCGGGCGCCCGGACTCCTTGTGAATGGCCGAGGCAAACAACTCCTTGCCCGTGCCGCTCTCGCCCAGCAGCAGAATGCTGGAGGGGCTGCGGGCGGACATCCGGGCTTCGGCCTTAACCCGGCGCATGGGCGGGCTGTCCCCCACAATATCTTCAAAGGAAAACCCGGCCCGGGTGACCCGGGACAGCTCATCCCGGTAGAAGGATAACTGGCTCTCCAGGGTTTGCAGCCTCTTAACCAATTCCGGCAGGCGGCTAAGCCCCTTAAAGGTCAGCTTGGCCACCGCCCCCACCACCTGGCCGTCCCTGTGCATGGGCAGGCGGGTAACAATGCATCTGGCCCCCCGGATACTCCTGACATCACCCAAATCAGTTGAGCCGGTAGTCAAAACTTCATCCAACTGAATTTCCGGCAAAATTTCCGCCACCGGCCGGTGCAGGATCTGGTCCTGCTCCAGCCCCAAAAAATCATTAATCGAGCGGTTGCTAGTGGTGATCAGACCTTGCTGGTTAATTACCACCAGGCCGTCATAGGCCAACTCCAGCACTGTGGTCAGGGTTTCCTGCAACTCCTTGACACTTTCCAGCTCCCGGGCCAGCTTTTCGTACCCGGTGAGGTCATGCATGACCGCAATTGCCCCGTTGATCTGGCCGTTCCTGTACACCGGCAGGTACTTGGCCAGAATGCCCGGGTTCTCCGGCAGGCGCTGCCAGTTTTGGACACTGCCATCCTGCAAAACCTCGTGCACCTTAACCAATGGCAAGACCCGGGTCACCTCCCGGCCCAGCATATCCCCCGCCCTCACACCCAGCATCTTTTCCGCCGCCGGGTTGAACACGGTGATGATCCCGCGCCGGTTTATGGCCAGCACCCCGTTTTCCAGGGCGTCCAGCAAGGAGGCCAACTCGCTGATCATTCTTTCCGACCGGGCATGCAGACTTTCAATCACGCTCATTTTGGTTACCATACCGATCGGCCGGTTATCCGCATCGGTAACCACGACCTGGCCCAGTTCCCGCTCCTGCATATACCTGTACACATCGTTGAACATTTGCTCGCCGTCCACCGCGACGGCCGGGCTGGCAAAAATGCCGGCAATCGGCGAGTTCAGGGACTCACCCCGGAGCAGCGCCCGGTACAGATTGTGCTTGGTCATAATGCCCTGCACGCGGCTCTCCACATCGACCACCGGCACCGCGTCCAGTCTGGTGCGGGAGAAAGTTTCCACCACCTCCCGCAGGGTGTTTTCCGGCCGCAGAAACACCTCTTTATGATAGGAAATAGATTTGGCTACTCTGGCCACCTGTTCCCCCCCCCCGGCATTACATTTGTTAATATCTTAGCACAACTGTAATGGTTTTTGTACAAAATCACCCTTTAATTGCGGATTTTGTTACTATTCAGGTATTCAGAATTCAGGAGTCAGAATTCAGAATAGACCGTATATCTCATACTTCGAAAACGCCATGGATAAACGATAAAGAAGACTTGGTTCAGGTGGGGTTTTAACCCCATCTGAACCTTAGTCGCACTTATTTCGAGCTTACAGCCTGTTAATCCCCGACCTAAGAGGGCGGGGTCTTACAGGCTGTGCGAAGATAAACCGCAAGTACGAACAGGTGCGCCTTCTGCCATACCAGTAAATCTTCAAATGTTTTCGCTGGTTTCCTCATTCTGACTACTGACTCCTGACTCCTGACTACTGACTCCTGACTCCTGAGTAGTTACGATTATTTAGGTAATTCAGTGCCTGTTCAGACTGGCACAATTCTTGTTATAATAAATATCATGAATTGTGATTCAGCAGTAGAACCAGCCGGCAAGGAGGACCAGCCATGCTTAGCTCAAAACAATACCTTAATTTCATACAGCCCCGCTCCCTGGCCCTGATCGGGCTTACCAGCAAAACCGGGTTGGGCAGTTGCAATGGCCTGGAGGTGCTGCAGGCGGCGGGCTATAGTGGCCGGGTCTATCCTGTCAATCCCGGCGCCAAAGAAATACTGGGCTGCCAGGCCTACGCCTCGGTCCTGGACCTGCCGGAAATACCGGACCTGGCCGTAATCTCCACTTCCCGGGAAGTGGTGCCTGAAGTACTGCGCCAGTGCGCCCGTAAAAAAATCAAGGAAGTTGTGATTATAACCCAGGGCTTTGCCGACGGGGACGCCCGGGGCAAGGAACTCCAGGAGGAAATTATTAATATCGCCCGCCTCAATAACATTCGCATCGTGGGCCCCAACACCATAGGCATTATCAACAATTTTAATAATTTAAGCACCTCCTTCAAAAATTTCATCAATCCTCCGGCCCCGGTGGGGATCATTTGCCAGTCCGGCATCTTCCTGGCCGCCGGGGCACAGTTTACCGGCGGCATCGGCCTGGGCATTGACATCGGCAACGCCGTGGACGTGGACTTTGCCGATGTCCTGGACCACTTCACCCGGGACGACCGGCTGCGCATCATCAATCTGCATGTGGAGGGCGTGACCAACGGGCGCAGGTTTGCCGAAGCGGCCCGGAAAGCCGTCCGGCGTAAGCCGGTGCTGGTCCTCAAAACCGGCCGCAGCGAGGCCGGAGCCAAAGCTGCCAGTTCCCACACCGGGTCCCTGACCGGCGAAGACAGGGTGTTTGAGGCTGCCTGCCGCCAGGCCGGCGTGATCCGGGTGGCCGACGTGGAGGAAATGCGGGATCTGAACAAGGCCTTTTTAACTTATCCGGGCCTGGCCGGCAAGCGGGTGGGCGTGATCACCATTACCGGCGGCGGCGGCATCACCGCGGTGGATGCCCTGGGCGCCGCCGGGCTGGAAGTGGCCTCCTTCAGCCCGGGTACCGTCAAAAAAATCGGGTCTATGTTGCCCGGCTGGATGCACCCGGGCAACCCCGTTGATATCTGGCCGGCCAGCATGACCGGTTCCCCGGGCTACCCCGGGGTATACCGGCGCACCCTGCAGTCCCTGCTGGATGACCCGGGGGTGGATGCGGCCATCTGCATCCTGGGCGCCTACCTGCACAAGGAGGAGGATTTCCTGGACATCACGGCCTTGCTCCGGGAAGTTGCCGCAGCAAATCCCCATAAGCCTGTGGTGGTTGTCCCCTTTGGGGCCAGAACCGGGGCCTATGCGGAAGCCCTGGAGCAAGAGGGCCATATTGCCGCCTACCCCAGCGCCGAACGGGCCGCCCGGGCCCTGGCCGCCCTGCACTATTATTACTCCCGGGCCCGCCACCTGAAGCCGGATATGTTCCTGGCGGCGGGCTACCAGCGGTCCCACTCGCTGAATCTGGATTTACCGGCCGGGGGAGGACTCCTTTCCTGCGCCGAGTCTCTGGCCCTGATTAACTCTTACGGCATACCCACCGCGGCTTCCGTCCCCGCCCGCACCCGGGAGGAAGCAGTGGCGGCGGCGGATCAAATAGGCTGTCCGGTAGTGCTGAAAATATCCAGCCGGCATATTTCCCACAAATCCGATGCCGGCGGAGTAAGGCTGAACCTTAAGAACAGGCTGGAAGTAGCCGCCGCCTACGACGCCATGCTGCGGGACGTCAGGTCCCGGGACAAGGACGCTGTAGTGATAGTTCAGCCCTTTGTCAGCGGCGGCACGGAAGTGCTCCTGGGCTGCAAAAAGGATCCCCAGTTCGGACCAGTGCTGGTGTGCGGCTCCGGCGGCATCCTCACCGAGCACCTGAATGACGTGGCCTTCCGGCTGCCGCCAATCAACCTTGACGGAGCACTGGCCATGCTGGCCGAGACCAGGGCAGCCAACCTGCTCAAGGGCTACCGCCACATCCCCCCGGCGGACCTGCGGGCCGTGGCGGACAGCATTGTGAAGCTGTCCCGCCTGGCGCTGGACCACCCGGAAATTGAGGAACTGGACATCAACCCCCTGGTGGCCGGCCCCGACGGGGTGATTGCCCTGGATGCCAGGGTCATGCTGGGCGGGCCGGATCCCGGGCAGGCCGGCAGGGATCCGGAGGGCCTCGCCAAAAAAATGGGCGTCGCAACCTCCTGAAAACAGCAAAAATCCATCCTGAAAGTTACAATATTTTTTAAAAACCCTTGCCTTTAATCAGGTCATAGTGGTAAGATATACGGTAATAACCTGAGTTTTACAGCAAATCCATAAAAAAAAGGCCGCAATCCCTTGGTACAAAAGGGATTGCGGCCTTTGTATTTTGTCATAAATATGTAGTGCATAGCCCTATTTTTTGACTTCCCCCAAAAATTT
>JBFMEU010000034.1:0-27957 GCA_040753155.1 Bacillota bacterium | reverse complement strand
CGGAGGATAAGCGGCGAATCTGTTTGAGGCCCGAAGGGCCGAGTTATGCAGCCGCCCGGAGCCGAACGAGCTCGTCCATTTATAAGGCCGACTCAGTGAGCGGAAGGTACCAACACTCGACTTTTTTATCAGCCCGGCCCAGTTCCTGGAATTGATTTTTGTTTGACACTATCTGCCGGTTTTGCTAGAATAAACGTGGATTTTTGCCCCTTAAGGAGGAGAAGCGGTTTGGCCAGAAGATTATTTACTTCCGAGTCTGTTACCGAAGGACACCCCGACAAGATAGCGGATCAGATCTCCGATTCCATATTGGATGAGATAATCGCCAATGACCCTTATGCCCGGGTGGCCTGCGAAACCCTTGTTACCACCGGACTGGTGCTGGTCAGCGGTGAAATAACCACCAATTGCTATGTGGACATTCCCAAGGTGGTGCGGGAAACCGTGCGGGAGATCGGTTATACCAGGGCCAAGTACGGTTTTGACTGTGACACCTGCGCCGTTCTGACCTCCATTGATGAGCAGTCCCCCGATATAGCCATGGGGGTGGATAAGGCGCTGGAAGCCCGGAGCGGTGAGATGAATGATTCCGAAATAGAGGCCATCGGCGCCGGGGACCAGGGCATGATGTTTGGCTATGCCACTAACGAAACACCGGAAATGATGCCCTTTCCCATAGCCATGGCCCATCGTTTGGCCCGTCGCCTGGCGGTGGTGCGCAAGAATAAGATTCTGCCCTACCTGCGCCCCGACGGCAAGACCCAGGTTACAGTGGAATATGAGAATGGCAAGCCGGTGCGCCTGAACACCATAGTCATCTCAACCCAGCACCACCCCCGGATGAGCCTGGAGGATATCAGGGCGGATGTGTTCAGCCAGGTGGTAAAGCAGGTGGTGCCGGAGGAGATTATCGATGACGAAACCCGCTACCTGGTTAATCCCACCGGCCGTTTTGTTATTGGCGGGCCCCAGGGTGACACCGGCCTCACCGGTCGTAAAATTATCGTGGATACTTATGGGGGTATGGCCCGCCACGGGGGCGGGGCCTTTTCCGGCAAGGACCCCACCAAGGTAGACCGCTCAGCCAGCTATGCCATGCGCTATGTGGCCAAGAATATAGTGGCGGCTGGCCTGGCCGACAGGTGCGAGGTACAGGTTGCCTATGCCATCGGGGTGGCCCGGCCGGTATCGGTAATGGTGGAAACCTTCGGCACCGGCAAGGTGGGTGAGGATGTCCTGGTAAGGTTGGTTAAGGAGAATTTTGACCTGCGGCCGGCGGCCATTATCCAGATGCTGGACCTGCGGCGTCCTATTTACCGGCGCACGTCGGCCTACGGGCACTTTGGCCGCCCGGATGTGGATTTGCCCTGGGAACGCGCCGACAAGGCTGAGGAGCTAAAAGCCCGGGTTTAAGTAAAAGTAAGTATTCAGTAAACCCGGTAGAGGCACGGCGTTATCGTTAGCGAACGACGCAGCATAGCCGGTAACAGCACCCATTCAGGTATTCAGAATGCCCCGGGAATATGGAATGTTTTCGCTGGTTTTCTCATTCTGACTCCTGACTCCTGAGTACCTTCTGCGCGTAGCACTGGAGTGAGCGGTAATAACGCAGTGCCTTAACACCGGTTTCGCTGAATGTATACTAAGTAAAAGTATTGGTAACCCCTATCCCCCGGGTGGCATATTGTTGAATAAAGGCTGCTTGGGGGTTGCAGAATGAGTATTATGTTTGCGGTGCTGGCGGCGGCCTGGCTGATTTATTTGGTGGTCAGGGTTATGGTCAGCCTGCGGGGTGCTTCCGGGCTGGAGCCTGTGCGGCTGGTTGTGCAGGTGCAGGATCAGGAGCAGGCCATAGAAGGGCTGGGGCGCCGCCTGGTCA
Source organism: Bacillota bacterium (assembly GCA_040753155.1). Classification (GTDB taxonomy): domain Bacteria; phylum Bacillota; class Desulfotomaculia; order Desulfotomaculales; family JBFMEU01; genus JBFMEU01. The sequence continues at coordinate 26,078 of JBFMEU010000034.1, read as the reverse complement.
GGCTGGGCCTGCGCCACTGGCCGGAAGTAGAGGTTGTGGTGGTGGACTGCGGCAGCAGAGACAGTACTGCCGCGATATTGTCCCGGCTGCCCCTGATTTGCGGCGTCCCGCTGGCTGAATCACTACCGGGGGGCCGGACCGGGGAGATATTTTTTGACGTCCGGGGGCTTAAGGGTCGTCAACTGCTGGAAGCCCCGGTATTTTCCGCCATATCTTTTGGATCGCCCCGGAGGTAAATCTTGTTTGGTGTCGAAATGTAACTCTGAGGTGAGATGCGTTGCATCCGGGGCGAAACATACCACACTTTTTGTATACTTGCCTAATCATTCTACTGGGGTTTTGGCTGCTGTCCTATGTGTTTGCGGAAGTGAATCTGGATCTGGGCCGGGAGTTGCTCATCCTTGCTGCTCTTGCTATTCTGGCTGAGTGGCTGGCCGTTGCTTTTCCCCGGGGGCGGTTATCCGGCGGCTTTGCCGTGGTTTTGAGCTCCTACCTGCTGTTCGGCCCCGCGGCCACCGCCTGGGTTTTCGGCCTGGCCACCCTGGTGGGCCAGGGCATTGTAAACCGGGGCAATCCCGCCCGTACCGCTGTTTTTAACGCCTCCCAGCATGTCCTGGCGATCCTGGGGGCTGATTACGTTTTTAAGCTGGCCGGCGGAATAGCCGGCGGGGGCCTGGCCGTGGTGAATATTCTGCCTCTGGCCGCCTTTGTCCTGATTTATTTCTCAATCAATCAGATTCTGGTGTATATTTATTTGCTGCCCAAATTCAGGTACTATCCCCTGCTGGTGTGGACGGACATGCTGCGCTGGGATGCCCTGACCTATTTGTTTACCGTGCCCTTTGGCGTGCTGATGGTTTTAATCTACGGCAAAATCGGGATTTATGGGGCGTTGCTGCTGTTTTTGCCGGTGCTGGCCACCCAGTTTGTGCTTCGCCTGTATGTCCGCCTGGAAATGGCCAACCGGGAGCTGCGGGCTCTTTTTGAAACCGCCCGGGGCCTGGGCGGCAGCAATAAGCTGGAAGACGTCCTGGCCCTTTTGCTGAGGGAGAGCAGGCGGGCGGTAAGCTATCATACCGGTATTGTTTACCTCTGGTCGGATGATGCCGGGGCTTATATTGCCGCCGCCGTGAAGGGGCCCTATGAAAAGAGTCTGCGGGGCAGTCATGTTACCCCCGGGGTGGGGTTGGTGGGACGGGCCCTGGCCGGTTGTCAAACCGAGATTATTTATGACAGCCGGCTTGATGTGCAACTGAAGGACGAGCCCGGCCTGGCCCAGGTGCACCGGTCTTTGCTGGTTATCCCGCTGCTGGCTGAAGGCGGTTCCATCGGCGCCCTGGTGCTGGGGGATAAGCGTCCATACGCCTTTGACGGGGGGAATCTGCAAACTTTGTGCGTGATGGGCAGCCAGGCGGCGATTGTACTGGGAACCCTGCTGCAAAGGCGGCAGCCCCCAGCATGTGATCTTTGCCCGCACCGAAGTTCTACATGAGGCTCTGGTTCAACGGAAGTGTATTCCGAAGTATTCAGGAGTCAGGAGTCAGGAGTCAAGCAAAGCTTCTCTTGCCAGAGGTTGGTAAATTGCTGGAAGCATATTCCCGGGGTATTCTGAATTCTGACTCCTGAATTCTGAATACTTACAAAATGGGTGATACCGGTAATGCTAAGTGCTTTCTGGGAGTCCTTTCTAAATTTGGTTTTTCCGCCCCGCCGGGCCTGCCACCTTTGCAGTTCCCCGCTGCCGGAGGGGGGGCTGTGCCCGGACTGCCGGGAGATGCTGGACTGCTACCGGCGGGAGCCGGTTTGCCTTTGTTGCGGCCGCTTTCTCTTGTCCCGGGGTGTGGTATCTCATCCGGGCCGGGGTATGGGTGAATTGACGGACGGGCTTTGCCCGCACTGCCGCTCCCGCCGCCCGCCCTTCGATCTGGCCCGGTCAGTGGCCCCCTATGAGGGGGTAATCAGGGAGGCTGTGCACAATTATAAATACCGCAATCGGCGCTACCTGGCCCGGACCCTGGCCGGGCTGATGCTGGAGGTGGCTGTTGCGGAGCCGGCTTTCAGTAATTGCCGCCTTGTGCTGCCCGTGCCCCTGTCCCGCAGCCGTTTGCGCCGGCGGGGTTTCAATCAGGCCGGCGAGCTGGCTGCTTTAGTGGCCGGGGGCCGGCAGCTGGAGTATAGCGACGCGGCCCTCGTCAAGGCGCGTGAAACCAGAGCTCAAGCCGGGCTTAGTCGCCGGGAAAGGATTACCAATCTTGCCGGATCATTTCAGCTGGTCAGGCCGGATCTGATTCGGGGGCAAAAAATAATCTTGATTGACGATGTTTTTACCACCGGGTCAACCGCAGGCGCGATTTGCGCCCTTTTGTGGCAGGCGGGCGCCGCTGAAGTGACAGTGTTGACCCTGGCCGGCGCCCGGGTAAATGAGTAAGTGGAATAAATTGTTGAAGTTTTGTAACTACTCAGAAGTCAGGAGTCAGGAGTCAGGAGTCAGGAGTCAGAATGAGGAAACCAGCGAAAACATTCCATATTCTCGAGGAATTCTGAATTCTGAATCCTGAATTCTGAATACCTGAATAGCAGCAAAAATGCTGCCATATTATGACATAAAAATGGGTTTAATTTAAATTATGCACATGTCAGATCCCTTGATTCATGCGTTATTAACAGACTTATCCACATAATCCACAGTTTTAAGCCTGGCAATCATGTTTTTACAGGATTATTTTCGACATGACGGCAGTTGCTGTCACTGTTCTGTTCAAGGCGGGCAATATATGGCCGGAGTGTAACTACTCAGGAGTCAGGAGTCAGGAGTCAGGAGTCAGAAGTCAGAATGAGAAAACCAGCGAAAACATTTGAAGCTTTACTGGTATGGCAAAAGGCGCACCTGATTGTACTTGCGGGTTATCGTTCAACCATGGCGTTTCCGAAGTATGAGATATACGTTTATTCTGACTCCTGAATACCTGAATAGTAACGCCGGAGTTGGGGAACCGTGAGGCCGGGCAGGTGGAAAGCCTTGACATCCATTTTCTGATATGATAACATACATCCACGTGAGTTTAGGCCCACGGGGATTTAATTTTTAGGAGGAATGCTTAAGTGTTAGGCAAGGTCAAGTGGTTTAATCAGGAAAAAGGTTACGGATTTATTGAGAGGGAAGACGGCGGGGATGTATTCGTGCACTTTTCCGCTATTCAGGAGGATGGGTTTAAAACTCTGGCTGAAGGTCAGCAAGTCGAATTTGACGTCGTTGAGGGCGCCCGGGGGCCGCAGGCAGCGAACGTAGTTAAAATATAGCTAAAAAAGCCCCGGTATGCCGGGGCTTTTTTTTATTAAGGCGGAGCACTGGAGTGAGCGGTGATAATGCCGTGCCTTAACACCGGTTTCACTGAATATATACTTTAATCTTACTGTTAAGTGAAGGATTTTTTGCTATTTTAGGGAATAATAAAGTCAAATACTCTGCCGAAAGGAGTTGGGAGTATGAAGATACAAGTACGTGGCAGAAACATTGAGGTGACCGATGCCCTAAAGGAGTATGTGGAAAAGCGGTTGTCCAAGCTGGACCGGTTTATGGATGGCTTGGATGAAGCCCAGGTGACGCTGAAGGTGGAAAAGGATTCCCACCGGGTGGAAGTGACCATGCCTGTTAACGGGATGATTCTGCGGGGTGAAGAAACAACAGGTGATATGTATGCCTCGGTTGATCTGGTAAGTGAGAAGTTGGAGAAGCAGGTTGACAAATATAAAGGGAAGTTGATGCGCAGACGACAGCCCGCGGGTGAGCAGAAGGGAGTCTTCTCCTATTTGCCCGAAGACGGACCGCAAATTGTTAAAACCAAGCGCTTTGCCATCAAGCCCATGGCGGTGGACGAGGCGGTGCTGCAAATGAATTTGCTGGGTCACAGCTTCTTTGTGTTTTCAAACGCTGAAACTGAGCAGGTCAATGTTGTTTATAAGCGCAAAGACGGTAACTACGGCCTGATTGAGCCGGAATTCTAAATGCCGCTAAGCAGGGGCCCTGACCGCAACAAGGTCAGGGCCTTGAATGTTAAAGGTCTGAGGTCTGAGTGTCCGCCCTTGCAAGCGGATCCTGAAAGTGCTAGAATAATATTGGGTTAATATTCAGGTATTCAGAATTCAGGAGTCAGGATTCAGAATAACTCCTGACTCCTAACTCCTAACTCCTAACTCCTAACTCCTAACTCCTAACTCCTGACTGACTCCTGACTCCTGAGTAGTTACAATATTGGTCTATAATGTGAGTGCAGAGGGAACCTTGGGGTTCCTTTAATTATGGAAAGGTGAGTTTAATGTTTAAATTTTTGCGTAACCTTATGGATGATAACGCCAGGGAGGTTAAGCGCCTGCAGAAGATGGTGGTCCGGATCAACGGTCTGGAAGAGGCGGCGGCCGGTCTGTCTGATGCCGCGCTGCAGGGCAAAACAGCTGAGTTCAGGGGCCGCCTGGAGCGGGATGAAAAGCTTGACGATCTTCTCCCCGAGGTCTTTGCCGTGGTTCGTGAGGCTTCCCGCCGGGTGCTGGGTATGAGGCACTTTGATGTCCAGTTGATGGGGGGCATTGTTTTGCACCAGGGGCGCATTGCCGAGATGAAGACCGGTGAAGGTAAAACCCTGGTGGCAACCCTGCCGGCCTATCTCAATGCCCTGACCGGCCGGGGTGTGCATGTGGTGACGGTGAACGACTACCTGGCCCGCCGGGACAGTGAGTGGATGGGTGAAATATACAAATTTTTGGGCCTGTCTGTGGGCCTGATTGTTAACGGACTGGACTGGAGCCAGCGGAAAACGGCCTATGGCGCCGATATAACTTATGGCACCAATAACGAATACGGCTTTGACTACCTGCGGGATAATATGGCCCTGCAGGTTGACCAGTTGGTGCAAAGGGAACTGCACTACGCCATCGTTGACGAGGTGGACAGCATTCTGGTGGACGAGGCCAGGACCCCGCTGATTATATCCGGCCAGTCCAACAAGGCCACCGATCTCTATTATACCTTTGCCAAAATAGTGCCCCGGCTGAATGCTGAAACCGACTACACCGTAGACGAGAAGGCCCGCAGCGTTGTGCTCACCGAGGACGGGGTGGCCCGGGTGGAGAAAATGCTGGGGGTGGAAAACCTTTACGATGATGTTAATATGGAGCTGTCCCACCACCTGAACCAGGCCCTGAAGGCCCATGCCCTGATGAAAAAGGACCGGGATTACGTGGTCAAGGACGGCCAGGTGATCATTGTTGATGAATTCACCGGACGATTGATGTTCGGGCGCCGCTACAGCGACGGGCTGCATCAGTCCATTGAGGCCAAGGAAGGGGCGCGCATTGAGCGGGAGTCCCAGACTCTGGCAACTATTACTTTCCAGAATTATTTCCGGATGTACGAAAAGCTGGCCGGCATGACCGGCACCGCGGAAACAGAGCAGGAGGAATTCCGCAAGATTTACAAGCTGGAAGTGGTGGTTATCCCCACCAATAAGCCCATGATCCGGAAGGACATGCCCGATGTGGTGTATAAGACCGAGCCGGCAAAATTCAGAAATGTGGTGGAGGAAATCGCCCAGCGCTACGCCACCGGCCAGCCGGTGCTGGTGGGTACCATTTCCATTGAAAAGTCCGAGGTTTTGAGCGACATGCTGCTCCGGCGGGGCGTCCCCCACCAGGTGCTGAACGCCAAGTACCATGAGAAGGAAGCGGAAATCGTGGCCCAGGCCGGCCGCCTGGGGGCGGTGACCATTGCCACCAATATGGCCGGGCGGGGCACCGATATCCTGCTGGGGGGCAACCAGGAGTTTCTGGCCCATACCGAGCTGCGCAAGAAGGGGCTGGACCCCGAGTCGGACGACCCCGGGGTGAAAGCCGGCCTTGTGGAGACAATGGAATACTACAAAAAATTGTGCGCCGCCGAGCACGATCAGGTGGTGAATCTGGGCGGGCTGCACATCCTGGGCACCGAGCGGCATGAGAGCAGGCGCATCGACAACCAGCTCCGGGGCCGCTGCGGCCGCCAGGGCGACCCGGGTTCCAGCCAGTTTTACAGTTCCCTGGAGGACGACCTGATGCGGCTGTTCGGGTCCGATAACATATCCGGCCTGATGAGCAAGATCGGCATGGAAGAAGATATGCCCATTGAGCACGGCCTGATTACCAAATCAATCGAAGGCGCCCAGAAGCGGGTGGAAAACCGGAACTTCAGCATCCGCAAGCACATTTTGCAGTACGACGATGTTATGAACCAGCAGCGGGAGGTTATCTACGAACAGCGCCGGAAGGTGCTGACCGGTGAAAACCTGAAGGAAAGCATCTTGCAGATGATTGAGGAAGTGGTGGCCGGCGCTGTCGACATCTATGCGCCGGAGGGCGTTATCCCCGAGGAGTGGGATTTGGAGAGCCTGCTCAACCACGCCGGGCAGCTGTTTTTGCCCGACCACCAGCTGAAGGTGGAGGACCTGCAGGATCGTTTACGAGATGAAATCCAGAGCTTTTTGACTGAGCTTTCCCTGGAGGCCTACCAGAACCGGGAAGAGGAACTGGGCGCCGAGGTGATGCGGGAGCTGGAGCGGATGGTTATGCTCCGGGTGGTGGACGAAAAGTGGATGGATCACCTGGACTCCATGGATCAGCTCCGGGAGGGCATCGGCCTCAGGGCCTACGCCCAAAGAGATCCCCTGGTGGAGTACAAGTTCGAGAGCTACCAGATGTTTCAGAACATGATTGCCGGCATTCAGGAGGATGTGGTGCGCTACGTCTTCCGGGTTAACGTGGTGCAGGCCCCCCGGGAGCGCCAGACCGTGGAGAATAAATACGCCGGGGAGGGACCCAAGCAGCCGGCCCGCAGCGAGAAAAAGGCCAGGCGCAACGACCCCTGCCCCTGCGGCAGCGGAAAAAAGTACAAAAAGTGCTGCGGTAAGTAGTCAGGAGTCAGGAGTCAGGAGTCAGAATGTGTCTTTCTGATACCTTATATGAGTAAGGATTACATGGACGGCAGGCGCTATCCCGAAGGGCGATTTAGCGGAGCATTGCATATAGTAGTTAGTAGAGTCAACCAACATGAAAAGGGTGATGACTTTGTTTGCCGAACTGAAAAGGGACCTGGAAGTCCTGGCCAAAAACATAAGTGATTTGAGGGTTTCTCTTTGACATCGACAACAAAGAGGCCGAAATAGCCAAACTGGAACAGGCCATCACGGCCCAGAACTTTTGGGAGGACCAGGCCAACAGCCAGAAGGTGATGCAGAGCCTGTCCGCCCTTAAAGAGCGGGTGGCCTCCTTTACCCGCCTGCGCAGCGCCCTGGAGGATCTGGAAGTGCTCCTGGAGCTTGGCGAGGAAGAGGATGACGAGGCAACGGCTGCCGAGGCGCAAAGGGAGCTGAAAACTCTGCGGCAGCAGGTGGCTGAAACCGGGCTGCAGGTTTTGCTGAACGGCCCCCACGACGGCAATAACGCCATCCTGGCCCTGCATGCCGGGGCCGGGGGCACCGAGGCCCAGGACTGGGTGGAGATGCTGGTGCGCATGTATACCCGGTGGGCGGAGCAGCACGGGTACCGCCTGACCATCATGGATATGCTGTCCGGCGATGAGGCGGGGATCAAGAGCGCCACCCTGCTGGTAAGCGGCCCCAATGCCTTTGGCTATCTCAAGGCGGAAAAGGGTGTGCACCGCCTGGTGCGCATATCCCCTTTTGATGCCGCGGGCCGTCGCCACACGTCCTTCGCCTCGGTGGATGTATGGCCCGAGGTGCAGGATGATATTGAGGTGGAGATCAATCCCGAAGACCTGAAGATCGATACTTTCTGCTCCGGCGGCGCCGGCGGCCAGCACGTGAACAAGACCGATTCGGCGGTGCGGATAACCCACCTGCCCACCGGGATGGTGGCGCAGTGCCAGAGCGAAAGGTCCCAGGTATCCAACCGTCAGGCGGCGATGAAGCTTTTGCGGGCCAAGCTGGTGGATTTGGAGCTGCAAAAGAAGGAATCGGAACTGGCGGCCATGCGGGGGGACCAGCAGGAAATTGCCTGGGGCAGCCAGATCAGGTCCTATGTGTTTCACCCCTACAGCCTGGTCAAGGACCACCGCACCAATGTGGAAATAGGCAACGTAAATGCCGTTATGGATGGCGAACTGGACCCCTTCATAACCGCCTTTCTGCAGTTAAACGCCCGCCGCTAAAAGACAGGGGGACAGGCAACTGTTTTCGAAAAAGTAGCCTGTCCTCTTTCTTTTTTCGTTAGGACGGGCAGGAATTTGTCTCCTGGAAAAGAATATAAAGAAGGCTGTATAAAGATAATGTACGTTACTATTCAGGTATTCAGAATTCAGGAGTCAGGATTCAGAATAACCGTATAGCTCATACTTCGGGAAACGCCATGTATAAACGATAAACCGCAAGTACAAACAGGTGCGCCTTCTGCCATACCAGTAAATCTTCAAAATATTTTCGCTGGTTTTCTCATTCTGACTCCTGACTCCTGACTCCTGACTCCTGACTCCTGACTTCTGACTCCTGACTCCTGAGTGGTTACTAATGTACGTTGTTTCTGGACATGATAGGCTTGAACCGGCGCTGAGCGCAAAACACGGGAGACAAGCCATTATGCTTCGGAATCGTTGGAAGTGGGTCTGGGAGTTTCTGTGGGTTAATGCCGGGGTCGCGGTGGTGGCCGTTGGCCTGAATATGTTTTTGGCGCCCAATAAAATTGCGGCGGGCGGGGTGAGCGGGGCCGCAATAATTTTTTACCATCTGTTCAACCTGCCGGTGGGACTGCTGATGCTGGCCATGAATATACCCATTTTCCTGGCCGGGATTTACCGGCTGGGTCTCACCTTCGGCTTTCGCTCCCTTTACGGTACCATCAGTCTGTCCGCAATCATTGATTTGACCTCGCGCTACCTGCCGGCTCTCACCCAGGACAGGCTGCTGGCCGCCCTGTTTGGCGGCGTGGTGACAGGTGTGGGGCTGGGCCTGGTTTTCCGGTTCCGGGGCACCACCGGGGGAACGGCTCTGGCTGCGGCGATCCTGCGCAGTTATACCGGTGTAAATATAGGCCAATTGCTGTTTATGGTGGATGCCGTGGTGGTGGTGGGCGCCGGGCTGGCTTTTGCTTCCTGGGAGCTCTCCATGTACGCCATGCTGTCGATATTTGTAACAGCCTGGGTTATCGACCTGGTGCAGGAGGGGGTCAGCTATACCAAGGCCTTCTTCATCATTTCCAGGCGTCCCGGGGAGATTAACAGCGCTATTTTGACTCAGCTGGACCGGGGGGTTACGGTCCTGCTGGGCAAGGGGGGCTATACCGGGGCGGAACAGGAAGTGTTGTTTACTGTGGTCAACAGATCTGAGGCGGGCCGCCTTAAAGAGGTGGTTTATGAGATTGACCCGCAGGCCTTTTTAGTCCTGGCAGATGTCCGGGAGGCTCTGGGAGAGGGATTTAAAGAGTATACCAAGTAAGAATTGATTGGGGGTTTGAGGAGAAATGGATACTGCTGTCCTTGATCACCTGCGGGAGCGGGCTAAAACCTTGCGCAGGCATATTATAAGCATGCTGGGGGAAGCGGGCTCCGGGCATCCCGGGGGGTCCCTTTCGGCTGCCGATATAGTGGCCGCCCTGTACTTCGAGGTGCTGAAGCTGGACCCGGAGCGGCCTGACTGGCCCGACCGGGACCGGTTTGTGCTTTCCAAGGGACATGCCGCCCCGGTTCTTTATGCCGCCCTGGCGGAGCGGGGCTTTTTTCCGGCGGAGGAGCTGGCTACTTTACGCAAGCTGGGCAGCCGCCTGCAGGGGCACCCGGATATGAAAAAATTGCCCGGGGTGGAGATGTCAACGGGCTCCCTGGGGCAGGGGCTTTCAGCGGCCAACGGCATGGCCCTGGCCGCCCGGGTGGACGGCCGGGACTACCGGGTTTATGCCCTGCTGGGGGACGGGGAAATCCAGGAGGGGCAAATCTGGGAGGCGGCCATGGCGGCGGCCCATTACCGGCTGGACAAGCTTATCGCCTTCCTGGACCACAACGGCCTGCAAATTGACGGCCCCATCCGGGAGATCATGTCCCCTGAGCCGGTGGCCGACAAGTGGCGGGCCTTCGGCTGGGATGTCCAGGTCATCGACGGCCACGATATCAGGCAAATCCTGCGGGCCATTGAGGATGCCAGGCAGGTGACCGGCAGGCCCTCCATGATCATTGCCGAGACCGTTAAGGGCAAGGGCGTTTCCTTCATGGAAAACCAGGTGGGCTGGCACGGCAACGCCCCCAAGGCGGAAGAAGTTGCCCGGGCCCTGGCTGAGCTGGCCTGAAAGGAGAGAGAGCAATGAGTAAAAAAATTGCCACCCGGGAGGCTTATGGCGAGGTTCTGGTAAAACTGGGCCGGGAAAACCCGGACGTAGTGGTGCTGGATGCCGATTTGGCCAAATCAACCAAGACATACGATTTCAGCAAGCATTTTCCGGAACGGTTTTTTAATATGGGTATAGCCGAACAAAATATGATGGGCACGGCGGCCGGCCTGGCTGCGGCGGGGAAGATCCCCTTTTGCAGTACCTTTGCGGTTTTTGCCACCGGCCGGGCTTATGAGCAGATTCGCAATAGTATTGCCTATTCAGGCCTTAACGTTAAAATTGCCGCCACCCATGCCGGCATTACCGTTGGTGAGGACGGCGGTTCCCACCAGTCGGTGGAGGATATTGGGCTGATGCGGGGCATACCGGGCATGACGGTGCTGGCGCCCGCCGACGCCGCCAGTACCGACAGCCTGGTGCGGGCGGCGTCGGCAATGAAGGGGCCGGTATATATCCGGCTGGGCCGCTCCGGGGTGCCCGCCGTGTACGAGGCCGGGGTTGAATTGGTCCCGGGCCGGGCCTCGGTGCTCCGGGAGGGCATTGACGCCACCATCATAGCCACCGGCATTATGGTGGCCGCGGCCCTGGAGGCCTCGGACTTGCTGGCCGGGGAGGGCCTGCGGGTGGGTGTGATTGATATGTTCAGCATCAAGCCCCTGGATAAAGACGCCGTGGTGGCTGCCGCCCAAAACACCGGGGCTATTGTAACGGCGGAGGAGCACAGCATTATCGGCGGCCTGGGCAGCGCCGTGGCCGAGGTGCTGGCGGAAAACTACCCGGCGCCCATGAAACGGCTGGGTATCCCGGATGTGTTCGGGGAATCGGGAACACCGGCCCAGTTGTTGGAGAAGTGCAGCCTCACTCCGCCCTGCCTGGCCGGGGCGGTAAAAGAGGTCATGGCCTGGAAAAAGGCCCATTCTGAATCCTGAATATATACAAAGTATAAGTCACGGTGAGTCAGGGCAGACAAGGGGGGCAGACAGCCCGATATGCCAGCAGCGGTGGCCCTCGTGTGAGTCTAACTAAAAAGTAATTAGCCCCTAGCCTTATTGACTAGGGGCTAATTACTGATATTGATAATGTCCTTTTTCACTAGGCCTTATTGATATAACGTTTGGATTTTTTGAAATCCTCTCAGCTACTGCCTCAGATGCTTCAATCCCAATAGTATTAATAAACTTAGACACAAATACTATATTACAATGTTTTCCCAGCGCCCTAGCCTTATTCTTGTCCTTCACGCGCACTATCCATTGTTTCATTTTTAATCACCTCCACAAATCTCTCAACATTTAAAGCACCTACACCCTGTATATTCTTGGATAACCCAATGTCATTTGCTGAGTCATAAAGGGCTTTATATACTAAATTTACATCAGCTACGCTACTGATAACAGCTGCGACAGAGCCCGCTACAACAGGAGAAGCGCAAGAGGTTCCCCCAAACCCATTTTCATCTATTTGCACTCTTCCAGGAGCAACTATATTTGGCTTAGAACCCCCAACGGGCCCCCTGCTACTATAATCAAAAACTTTATTGATATCTTCAAGGGCACCGACTGTAATAGCACTCGAAGCACAAGAAGGACACCTTAGGGTATTGTTTTTAGGCCCATCATTACCAGCTGCCACTATCACAACAGCGCCTGAATTGACTATGCCGTTAATAATTTGAGCCATATCACAATCACCTTTACATCTGCTAACAGGTTTAAAACCAACAGAGAGATTGATTACATGAACTCCTTTTTCTATTGCTGCCCATTCAAGCGCTCTCATTACAGCCAGATCATCAGGTCTGTCGTTGCCAACTTTGGCACTATATAAATTAGCGCCTTTTGCAAAATATTTAATAATATCAGCAACATAACTACCATGTCCAAAAATATCATTGTGTCCAGTATTTGTGTAATCTATATGTTCAACAACACTAGGGCGATTTACCCCAGAATCAATAATTGCAACTCTAGTGTCACCCCATCCATAGTAGTTATACTGAGATAACGCCTTCCTGCTAACAAACGGGGTAAAGAAAAAAGTGGTAAGAAAATCCCCTTCTAAGTATTCCCCTATTTGAGGACTTCTAACAGTCATTACAAAAGGAAGTTTCTTAATATCGTTGATAAAAGCAGGGTTTTCAAGGGAAATGCCTATGAGAGGGATGTATGCAGATTGAAAAGTAATTTTAGCGTTAAATCCCTTTATAATTTGTATTTCGTCCTGATTCAGGTTATTCTTTAGTCTTATAATTAGTTCCATAGCATAAATGTCCTTTTGCTCCCCGATACTCTGGATAAGAAAAGGAATGACTGTCCAGGGGTACCCTCCTGCAGGGATTGAAAGTACTTCTATAAAAGTCCTTCTTTTTCCTTCAATAGGATAAGAATTTTACCAAAAGTTTTCAAGAGGAAAGCATGCGGTAAACATATATAATGTGAGGCCCCGCCTTTTGAGTGGGGCCTTAATGCTGCCTCCCCTGGCTGCCAGGTTTCCCCGGCAAGGCAGTAAAGTTTTTAAATCACCATCCCCGCTGCCCCCATCCGGGCAAAGATGCGATCCATAAGCCTGTCCACCCCGTAGTCATCCAGCAAGAAAAGTCCCTCGAAAGCTCCGCGCTCAAAGGTTACGCCGCCGGCCTTGTTCAGCGGCCGCACCTGGGCGCGGCCTTAATGGCTTCATCTTTTGTCATTTCGGGCTTAGGGTGCGTAGCGAATTAACCTGTACCGGGTTAACAAAGTCGATCACAAAATATACAATAGTGTCGGGGTGATACACCTTGACAACAAAATGGAAACCGCCTTTTTGGATAGGCGACCGACTGTTCAGTCAGGAAGACATTGATCTGATCTTCTGGACAGCAAAACAATACCCGGATCTGAGCAGAACAGAATTAGCTTGTACCATCTGTGAAAACCTTGACTGGAAAGCGCCTAATGGAACGTAACCGTTTCCACGGCACTTGCTATCAAGCTGCCAACTGGCATTGGGTGGGTGTAACCGAAGGGCGCAGCCGCAATGATCGATATATAACACTTAAAGTTCCCGTGAAAGATGTTTATCTTTATCCCCTGGTAAAGATAGCCAGGGAAATGCTTTGCCGCGAAGTGTGAATAACATCCTAGTGATTCGAAGAACCAAAGGTTAAATGTGGCTTATACGAGGGGAACATGGCAATGGAACTGGGAGCTATTTTCGAATGCATTCAGCAGTTACCAAAACAAGCTCAAACTGCACTCTTGCGTAAATTAAAACTGAGTGATGCCAGGAACATGCCCGCCGGAGCTGTCCTTGTAGCCATGCAATTGCTTACTGTACTTGGAGTTCTACGCCGAATTGATCTGGTATTGGGCGAAGAACATACATCGCTCGAATATCTAAAGCAAGAGATGGCTGCGGGTCGCCAACAAATCCCAAGTAGTGGCATCCTGATTGGCTTGCTTGTTGCCGATATGCTTGCTTATCCGAAACGAATCGCCCGTGTCTACGAAGTGCAGACCCTGGCCAAAGCATGGCATAGGCTTTCCGAAAGCGAAACCGTTTGTGAATCTGGTGTTTTCGGAAAATGCTCATAAAGCCGTACTGTTAACGTGGACTTGGGATGAGGAAGCTTATGTCCGCCAAAAACGTTACGATGGTGTTTTCGCCTTTCTTACGAATTGTTAGCAACCACTTTATTCTGGACTGACATAAGCAAATTATTCTGGACTGCGTCCGTCAGTCCGTCTTTCCATCAAATGGCCTATGGCAAAGAAAAGAGCCAGTTACCCTGGGGTACCGGCTCTTAACGTTTAGCTGTTCATTTTCCGAAGTACTTCATTTTGGCCCTATAGCTCAGAATATCGCCCCTGGCTTCACGCAACTTTTCCTCAAAAACTTTCCGAAACCAAGCAGTTCGGTTTTTAGTAGGCGGAAACTGGTAGAATTTTTCTAGCTTCCGCAAAGTATAAGTCACGGTGAGTCAGGGCAGACAAGGGGGGCAGACAAGACCCTCCTTGTCTGGCCCTTTTTTTTCCCTAAATTGAAAGGATCTTGCCTAATAGTGTTGAATAATATTTTAAGAAGGCTCAACAGGTTTCCATTATTTTACATGAATTACTATAGTTCTTTCCGCGGCGCCAATCCAAAATTATTCGAGGTGCGGAAATGATTCAACTGTACAATGTAACGGTGGTTTACGACAATGATGTCAAGGGACTGAACGATGTAACCCTGCAGATTAACAAGGGCGAGTTTGTTTTCCTGGTGGGTCCCAGCGGGGCCGGGAAATCGACTTTGATCAAGTTGATTTGCCGGGAGGAATTGCCCACCCGGGGCCAGTTAATCTTCAACGGGCGCAATCTGGCCCGGCTAAAGAACAGGGAAGTGCCTTATTACAGGCGGCGTATCGGCATGGTGTTTCAGGATTTCCGGCTGCTGCCCAATAAGACTGTCTTTGAAAATGTGGCCTTTGCCATGGAAATTGCCGGCGCTTCCACGCGGGAGATAAAGCGTGCTGTGCCGTCGGTGCTGAGCATGGTGGGCCTGGAAAAGAAGGCCGGGGCCATGCCGTCCCAGCTTTCAGGGGGCGAGCAGCAGCGTACCTGTGTGGCCCGGGCCCTGGTTAACAACCCGGCTTTAATTCTGGCCGACGAGCCCACCGGGAACCTTGATCCGGACACTTCCTGGGAGTTGATGGTTCTTTTGCGGGACATTAACAGGCGGGGGACAACCATCCTCATGGCCACCCACGCCTGGGATATTGTCGATGCCATGAAGAAAAGAGTTATTGCCCTCTCCGGGGGCCGGGTGATCCGGGACGAGGAGAGGGGAGTGTACGCCCATGAGGCTTAATACCATCCTGTATTATCTTGCCGAGGCCCTGGTATCCATCAGGCGCAACACCTGGCTGTCCCTGGCCTCGGTGGGCACAGTCGTTGTGTCCCTGTTTATTCTGGGCGGGTCCCTGCTGGTTGTCTTAAACGCCAATGCCCTGGCCGGCACTGTGGAGGCCGGGGTGGAAATACGGGTGTTCCTGGAGGAAGAGCTTGATGAGCGGCAGACTCTGGCTGTGGGTGAACAAATTGCGTCTTTGGCCGGAGTGGAGGAAGTGGAGTTTATTCCCCGGGATCAAGCCCTGGAGGAATTGAAGGAGAGCTTCGGCGACAGAAGGGATTTCCTGGAGGATTTAGAGACCAACCCCCTGCCCGACACTTACCGGGTGAAGACCCTGGAGGTAGAGCAGGTACCCGGTGTGGCCCGGGAAATTGAAAAAATCGAGAAGGTGGAACAGGTCCGCTACGGGCAGGGCGTGGTGGAAAAACTATTGTCCCTGACCCGCTGGATTCGCACCGCCGGGCTGGTGGCCATGGGGATTTTGGCCGTAGCTTCGGTGTTTCTCATTGCCACCACCATCAGGATGTCGGTTTATGCCCGCCGCAAGGAAATTGGCATTATGAAAACCCTGGGCGCAACCGACTGGTTTATCCGTATGCCCTTTGTGCTGGAAGGCATGTTTCTGGGGGCGGCGGGGGGCTTGCTGGCCTTACTGTTTATTTATATTGGCTATTTTTCCCTGGCCGGCCGGGTCAACTCTTATTTGCCGTTTATTCAGTTAATTACCGACCGGGCTGAGCTGATGCCGGTTTTCGGCGGCATTTTGGGTGTGAGTATTGTTATCGGCGCCCTGGGCAGCAGTGTTTCCTTGCGCCAATTCTTGAAGGTATAAGGAGGTTGTGTAATGGTGCGTGCCGGTTTTTTTAAGCGGCTGATGGCGGTGTTTCTTTGCCTGGCCCTGCTGGTGGGGGGTGCCGGGGCGGCCTTTAGCTCTTCCCTGGAGGACAAGCTCAGGGAGACCAGGGCCAAGCTGACCCAGCAGCAGCAAAAGGTGAACAGCAGTAAGCGGGAAGTAACCGGTCAAGCCAATCAGCTGGCTACCCTGGACCGCACCATTAACCAGAAGCAGCAGCAAATCAGTGAATTGAATTATACTATGAATCTGGTCCTGGCCAATATCAAGCAAACCGAGCAGGAGTTGGTCCAGGCCGAGGAAAAGCTGGAGGAGAGCAACGAGGTCCTGGCCAACCGGGTGCGCCATCTGTACACCAACGGCAATGTCAGTTACTTGGAGGTGCTGCTGGGGGCCGCTGATTTCGGTGACTTTATCAACCGCATGGAATTGTTGAAGCGGGTTGTCCAGCAGGACCAGGCCCTTGTCGGCCAAATTGAGGCTGAGCGGGAGCAAATTGAGCAGCACAAGGCCGGCCTGGAGTCCCGCCGGGGCCAGCTTAACGAATTGTTAAGGGAGCAGGAAGAAATGCGCCGGGCCCTGATGGCCAGCCAGTCGGAAAAAAGTATGCTGCTGGCCCGGGCCAGGGAAAATCTCAGTGATGAGCAGCGCCAGTTGGACCGGTTGGAGGCCCAAGAGCAGGAAATAATCAGGCAGATTGCCCTGCAGAACGCGGGCAGTGAGCCGGCCCAGACCGGGGCCTATGCCTGGCCGGTTCCCGGCTACACCAATGTGTCATCTCCTTATGGGTACCGCATCCACCCTATCTTGAAAACCCGGCGCATGCACACCGGTATTGATATTCCGGCCCCCACCGGCCGGAGTGTGGTGGCCGCCCAGTCCGGCAAGGTAATTAATGTCAGCTACATGCAGGGGTATGGGAACGTGGTTATGTTAAGTCATGGCGGCGGCATCACCACCCTTTACGCCCACCTCTCGGCCCAGACGGTAAGCAACGGGCAGCAGGTAACCAAGGGCCAGGTTATCGGCAAGATCGGCAGCACCGGCATGTCCACCGGGCCGCACCTGCACTTCGAGGTGCGGCAGAACGGGACGGCGGTAAACCCCCGCAGCTACGTGTAAATGGCAGCGGGTCAGGGGGGTAATTATGGTATGCCGGGAAGTGGTATAATTAAACTGCGGGGGGAGCTGTTATGGAAAAGCTGGAACTCATAAATGATCTAGCCGTAAAAAATGATATAGCCCTGGTTTATATTTTCGGCTCCCGGGTCAAAACCGGCCTTGATATATTAATGGAGCGCCGGAGAAAAACGATGACCCGCTGGCTGATATAGACATAGGCGTGGAGTTGCTTTTTGAAAAAAATGAACTTCCCCACCCATTCGGGTGCAGCAAGGCCATGGCCAACCCGTACGGCAAGCACGACCAGTTCAGCGTCACGGTGGGCGAAGCCGTGTACGGTTTTAGCTCCGCGTTCCTGAACACTGATGCAACCAAGATAAACCTGACTCTAGAAGACGGAGTCTTCATTAAGTACAACCAGGAAGTGACGGTGAGTTACAAGGCGGGCGACGTAACGGCGGCGGACGGCAGCCTGTTGTCTTCCTTCACTAACTATCCGGTGGACAACAATACCCGTAACCGTCCGTCCGGCGGCGGAGGCGGCGGGGGCGCGGCGACGCTGGTTATCGGCAAAGTGAATCCTCCGGACGTGACCATGGGTAATACCTATACCCACACCTTCACGGCCGGCGGCGGAAGTAAGCCATATACCTTCGCGGTGACGGACGGCGCCCTTCCCGAAGGCCTGAGCCTTGCGGAGAACGGTACTTTAAGCGGGACGCCTGCCGCCGCGGGTACTTATAATTACACCGTGACTGTGACCGACCACGCCGGAAGGACATCCAGTCACGCCTTCACCCAGGTAATCAAAGACGGTTCAGGGTCTGGACCGGCCAAATGGAGGGTAATCATCCTTACTGTCGACAGCCTGGAGGCCACGGTGGACGGCCGGCCCTACACCCTGGACGCCGCGCCTTACGTCAAGCCGGGGGTGGACCGGGCCTTGGTACCCATCAGGTTCGTCAGCGAAGCGATGGGAGCGCAGGTGGACTGGATCGCCGCCGACAGGCAGGTCTTTATCAAAGACGCCGGCAAAGAGATCGTCCTGACCATCGGCTCCAAAGACGTCCTGATTGACGGCAAGAAGCAGACTATTGACTGCCCGGCGGAGGTGGTGCCCCCCGGCAGAGTCTTTGTTCCCCTGCGCTTCGTCGGCGAGACTCTGGGCGCGACTGTGGCCGAAATCACCGAACACCTGCGGGCCGAGCCCTACGAGCGCACGGCAGAACGCCAAAGGACAGCGCAACGGATACAAACCCCGCAGCCTGAACACCCGGGTGGGCACCCTGCATTTGGCCGTACCCCAGGCGCGGGACGGTGGGTTTTCCACCACCCTCTTTGGGCGGTACCAGCGGAGCGAAAAGGCCCTGGTGTATTTACCAGCGTTGAAAGTGACTTTCAAATGTGACGTTGTAAATATAAATGCAATTGGTTGACTGTATTGTAAAGGGTTTAGGGGCAAATAAAATGCTTGCTTTATCAGGATGAGACGCATCCACTGACTGATGTGCTGGAGACCTTGCGTAAAGGGGAAATTCCGGTACAGCACATAGAGCTGTCCTGCCTCGGTTATCCGCAGGTGGCGCAATTCCTCAGCGAAGCCCTGCGCTGCTCCGGGGAAAAGTGTGGTCCCTATAAGGCAGAACGTTTATACTTCAATCCCCGTCTTTAAAATCTCTTTAACAAACGGGTTGCCGCGCTCGATTTCCTCTGTTGTAAAAGCAGCAGGTTCAAAGTAGACACCCTTATACTTATGCGTCAATCCAAGGAGCTCATACAGTATATCCACTCTGCGTTTCCCTTCAAAACTCTGCAGGAAGAAACATATATCAATATCGCTCTGCTCGGTGGCAGTTCCCTTGGCATAAGAGCCGAACACTACCACTTTGTCAACCGGCATCGCATGCCGGACATCGTCAGCATAATTCTTTACCGTTTCGCTTATGGTTTTAAAGTCAACAGCCATGCAAATGCCTCCTTTGTCTTAGTCAAAATTTCCTTTGCCTCAGTTTCTTTGATCTGAATACTGAGTTTGCTTAAGTAATCAGGATACCGATTATTCAGATAAAATGCAGATAGTTTATCAAACAACTGCCGATACTCTTCACTTAGCAGCCGCAAAATATTAACCTAAAATCAATTTTTCGGTAGAATGGTATAATTCCACTCGCCACGAAACTCAGAACGCTCTATCCGAACCGCCCGAAGCTCTTCATCGGAAACCTTGATTCCTTTAGGGTATTCCTGGGTGTCCAGTTGACATTGAATGGTCAACCCGGCTTTCGTCGTGGTGTTCTAGTTCCTTTTTCTTTGTGTCCACCGAAATGACCGGCTGTGAGCGTTGTTGGTACTGTTGAACCGTGTCGTGGATATACTGAAACTGGGCATCCCGGTCGGGGTGTTCGGATCCCTCCAGTGTCTTGCGGTTGGAGAAATAGAATTTCAAAGAGATACATTTATGCCATATTGTATTTAGGTGTTTTTGTGGTTAATATAAGGTTAGAGGAATTGGCGGATTAAATTGATGAGGTGAGTTTATGGCTGTAGAAAGACTTCTTGAAGAAATAAAAAAACTTTCTGCTAAACAAAAAGAGGAACTATTACAAAAATTGGGTCTTATGCCGCTAGCGCTAAAAGAAAATTTGCGTGGCGGCAAAGATGATCCACTAGCAGAAATTATCGGTATCGGCGAAGGTCCGGAAAACGGTTCTACAACCTACAAGGAAGATCTTTATGGCAACAAACGTTTTTAAAAAGCTGTTCGTAGACGCGGGTGCCTGGATTGCTATTGCCAACAAAAAAGATAGGCAGCACCAGGCTGCCAGGGTCTTTTACTATACTTTACCCCAATTTGTCGAGCTTTACACCAGTTACTTAGTCATTTCGGAAGCTTTTACTTGGCAGCGCTATCACTTGGGTTCCCATGTAGCCTTTAAGTTTATCGATTCCATAGAAAAAGCCTCTATATCTCAATTGCTCAAAATCATTTTTCCTGACGCTCTTATTGACGCTAAAACCCGTCAGTATCTTCATCGCTATAAAGACCATAACCTTTCCTACTCTGACGCCGCCAGTTTTGCCATATGTGACATGTTAAAAATAAATGACATATTTGGTTTTGACAAGGATTTTTATATCGTTAAAAAGTCTCTTTGGCCCCCGACAACTTAACAATATATATCTTTTGTAAATGAAAATAAGTATTTTTCAACCGGGGGACAAAACCGTGTTTTGACTTATTTGAGCAACTTGGGGTAGTCTGTTTTGCCGTTGACTACACGATAAATGTATATGCCATCGTCGAACACTTTATAGATGCACACGTATATGGGAGTGATAACCAGCTTTCGGTATCCGCTTCCTGCAAGTACGGGATCGGGATGTGTCTGCCCCATAAGCGGAAACTGTGCCAGGCGGCCAATATTTCGCTCGATTTCTTCCGTGATATTCCTCGCAGAGTTAACGCCAACCTTTTCGAGATGGTATCTGGCTATATCAAGGATATCCTCTTTTGCCGGCGCGAGGTAGATCAGCTTACTTATCGGCGGCTGCATAAAGAGCCTCCAACTCCGCATGAATCTGCTCCGGCGTATGAGTGGGCATGCCGTTCAGACGTGCGATTTCCGCCTCGTATACCTTGTCTCTGTGACGAAACATTTTTTCTCTTTCCTCAAAAGCGTCTACACTCAGAACAACGAGATCCGCCTCTCCTTTATTAGTGATGACGATTGGCTCGCCTGTCTCTTTTGCAAGCTCTGATATCTGCGTATACTCGTTCCTCAATGCTGTTGACGGCTTGATCTTCATTACATCATCTCCTTGCCCTTTCTCTGATATTATTATATCAGAAGTATGATAGTTTTGCGAGAGATGGTCTGTAATAAAATAAAAATACTTCTTTTTCCCACCCGTTCGGGTGGTTTTTTTTATGGGCTTTTATTTTAAGGTAGGTGTGGGTTCGAAATTTCGGTTACAGCCACGGGCGGCGAACACGGCGCCGGCATTGGCGGCGGCATGGACGGCAGCGGTGGTACGGTCACGATGACTGGCGGCGTGGTCTTTGCGGAGGGAAAAGAAGGGCATGACATCGGGCCGGGAGATGGCGTTCCCGGCGGCTCTCTGAATATTTCGGGTACGGCGGCGCTTTTCCTGTACAACGATAGAAGTATTCCTCCAGTGACAACGACGCACACGCGCCAAACATTCTACGACCACGGAGGCGGCATAAGCGAAGGGGACAGGAGCAATTTTAGCTTTCCTGTCCCCCTTTGTATTCTCTGAAGGGGAGACAACCTAATAAATTCAACCATACTCACAGGACCAAACTTTTCAACCAGAGCCTCAGTACCCATCCTGCGCATAGTAGCTAAATCTCTCGCGGCGCTACTCATCTTCATCCGCCTTCATAAACCAATTAAACTTCTTTCAGCAAGTCCTCAAGTTGTTTCATTAGCTCCGGAACCTTATTCTGGGATAAATTCCAGACAAGCTCCATCCTTAATTCACCATACCGTGTGCCACGATATTTCTAAGGTCAACGATCTTTCGCCACTGGATATCCTTAAACTCCGTCCGCAACTCTCTCGTCAGAGCGTTAGCATACTCACCAATATTAAGGAGTGACATTGCTGTCGCCTTCTGGTAAACATCATTTTCAAGGAAGCCCTTGTTGCCAACTTCACTTGCATACCGTATAATATCTTTGCATTCGGATATGATCTTTTTCAGTAATTGAATATCCCTATGCTTCATAGATTCTTACCTTCTTGCCAATGGTCAAATAGCTGTTTTCCTTTAAAGGTCCGGCAACTACATCCACTTTGGTGTTCAATTTATCCTGAATATCAAGCTTAAGTCCTGACATATCAAATAAACTCGCAACTTTTTCATCAAAATATACAAGCAAATCGACGTCTGAATCGCCTGTATTCTCTCCGTTTACAAAGGAGCCAAACAAGTCGATGCTAAGCACCGGATATGAAGGGGCAACTTGAACCACAGCATTTTTTATATCCGTAATTGTCACGCTTTCTCACCTCTTAAAGACCTTAAACAAATTAAGGCAATAACCTACTACCTAATTATACCCAAAATTATACCCAAAAAACTGATCACAGTCAAAAACGAAATTGCCCTGAAAGGGTTTTGTTGCAGTATCGCAACCCTATTAACTGTGATCGTGATAACCCTCGACCAGCCGCCTTTTAAAAGAACCGCCGGCAAGAGCTGACGAAATGAAGCTTCAAGATTTCCGAGCTTGACTGCCCGCAGTGTTTAAAATACCCGTGCAAGGCGGCGGGCATTCCCTTGCCGTCCCCGGATTTCACGAAATAACGGAGCGTGTTGAAATAATCCCCGTGCTCGAGGTAATAGTTGTCTATGGTGCAAAATAATGGGCGCCATTTAATGCCCCCGAAAAGTTGTAATGAGGGACCCGGTATTATAGTATAATAAGTAGCGTATGGTTAAATTTACCCATTGATTGGCAGGTGTAAAGAATGTACGACAGGTATTATGGCCGCCGCGCGCCTCGCTGGCCGGCAGTGCTGGCGGCAGCGGTGTTTCTTGTTATTGTGGTGGCAGGTGGCCTGGTAGCCACCAACTATAAGCATTTTGGCAATATGTTCAAGGTGATTTATTTGGTCAAAAGCCAGTACCTGGAGCCGGTGGAGACCACTGCCCTGGTGGACGGCGCTATCCGGGGTATGGTGGAAAGCCTTGAGGACCCCTATTCAGTTTACCTTGATCCCAAGACCTTTTCCCAGCTACAGGATCAAATCCGGGGCTCCTTCGGCGGCCTGGGCATTCTGGTGGGTATTAAGGATGAGCTGCTAACTGTGATCAGGTCCTATGAAGGCACGCCGGCGGCCGAAGGAGGTATCCAGGCCGGGGATGTGATTGTGGCCATTGATGATATTGATGCCCGGGGTATTGACCTTGATACGGCCATCACCCTGATGCGCGGCCCGGTGGGCTCACGTGTTGAACTGACCATTGAGCGGGGAGATCGGCAGGAGGTTGTTAAGCTGGCGCGGGAGCAAATCAGTGTACCCACTGTTGAGGGCAAGATAGTGGAGGGCACGGGGATTGGACATATTATGATCAGTCAGTTTACCGAGAAAACACCGGAGGAATTAAACAAGGTTCTGCATACCCTGCAAGCAGGGGGCATGACCGGCCTGATTCTGGACCTCAGGGACAACCCCGGCGGGGAGCTAAAGAGTGCGGTAAAGGTTGCGGATAATTTCATGCCGGCCGGGCCGGTGGTTTTTGTGGACTACCGCACAGGCCGGGATGAGAGCTTTAACGCCAATGAAAGCCACCTCAAGCTGCCCCTGGTGGTACTGATTAACGGTGGCAGCGCCAGCGCTGCGGAGATTGTGGCCGGGGCGGTTAAGGACAGCGGGAGCGGTATCCTGGTGGGCACCAAGACCTTTGGCAAAGGTATCGTGCAGACAGTTTTTCCCCTGGAGCAGAGTGCCGGGCTTAAAATGACCACGGCCCGCTATCTGACACCATCGGGCCAGTTCATCCACGAGAAAGGTATTGAGCCCAATGTGGTAGTGGAGCAGGAGCAGGGGGTTGAGGCGGACCTCCAGCTGGAGCGGGCCATTGAGCTGATTAATGGGGGCGCTGCTTAATTGAGCGTCGGACGTCGGGGGTCAGATATTGGTATTTGTAAATGTGAGCTGTTGAGTCGTTGGGAGGGCGCTTAGCTGTTCTGTGTGCAGCAGGTACCTATCCCTTGGGCTCAAAAGCTCCGTGCCGAAAAGACCAACGGCTCGTCGCTATATCGCCTGCAGGGATAGGTTACCTGCTGCGTGCACTTGCCCGATTAGTGATCATGGTAGATGTGTTTAGACTCCTGACTCCTGAGTAGTTGCATAATATGTAAGCTAAACGGGGTGAGCCCTGTTGTTTCCCTTTGGTGAATTGCTGCCACTGATTGTGGTTAGCTTTTTTGGTGTTTTATACAACCCCTTTTTTTGGCTGGTGATCCTGCTGGTGGCCCTGCAGTACCGCCGCATGGAGTCCATGCGGGAGGCCATGTTCGGGATCCGGGACGGCAAGTTCTGGTCCCACACCTTCACGGCCACCGGCTTTGGCCTGCTGGGCGGCCTGGCCGGCAGCGCAGTCATGCTTTTTGTCGGCCTCACCCTTACGGGTTCGGGGCTTATTTACCTTTGGGTCGTGGCCCTAATACTGATGTTGATCAATGCGCGCTTCCTTTGTTTTGCCTATGCCGGGGGCATTGTGGCCCTGTCCAACATGATTTTCGGTTTCCCCCAGGTGCAGGTGCCCCAATTGCTGGCCCTGGTGGCCATCCTGCACATGGTGGAAAGCTTTTTGATTTTGGGCAGCGGCCATCTAGGAGCGGTTCCGGCCTACTTCAAGCACCCCGGCGGCCGGGTGGTGGGGGGCTACACCCTGCAGAAGTTCTGGCCCATCCCCCTGGTGGCCCTGGCGGTGATGAGCGGGCCGGCCCTGCCCCAGACCGGGGTGGAAATGCCCGACTGGTGGCCCCTGATCAAGCCGGCCCCGGGGGTGGACCCCAAAGACCTGATCTATTTCCTGATTCCGGTGGTGGCTGGCCTGGGTTATGGCGACCTGGCGGTGGCCCGCGATCCCCGGGAAAAGAGCCGGATGTCGGCGCTGTTCCTGGCCGGTTACAGCGTGGCGCTGCTGGCCCTGGCCCTGGCTTCGGCCCAGTCCCAGCTGCTGATGCTGGTGGCCGCCCTGTTTTCGCCCCTGGGGCACGAACTCATTATTCACCTGGGCAAACAAACGGAGTTTCGCGCCCGGCCCAAATATGTATCCCGCCGGGACGGCCTGGGGGTGTTGGATGTACTGCCCAACTCCCCGGCCTGGCGGGCCGGGCTGAGGTCCGGGGACGTGATTCTGTCTTTAAATAATATCCCGGTTCACTGGCGGGAGCACCTGGAGGCGGCGCTGGAATTGGCCGGGACCTGGCCGGTGGAACTGGTTTACCTGAGCGGCGACCCTCCGCGGTACCGCCGGGAGCTGATTTCCCTGCCGGGCGGCCTGAGTGGTTTCGGCTTGCTGCCGGTGCCCCGGGGAGACGAGGAAAACTACACCAATCTCAATACCACCGGCCCCCTGGCCCGTTGGTGGCAAAATAGAAGAGGAGGCCGGGGCAAGTAAGACTGCCTATAAATATTTCATATTCTAAATTTAATTTCATAAAAGGTTGTTTTGTAATCTAGATTAGAGTAAGCGCTAACAAAAAGAACCATTTCAGGGAGTCCCGGAAATGGTTCAGAAATTTCATGAAGTTCGCCTTAGTTATTTTAGGTTTTCTGCAATTTTTATCGCGTCATGTTTTGATATTTTTGTACCCGGTAAAATACGGCGGAACCGACATGCCAGGTCCATTTGGGTGTTGGTACGAAGTCAGGAATTACGTTCCTAATGCTTCCACGTTTGCGTACCTGGGACAGAGCAAAGTTCAAGAGAAATAATTACTCTGAATCCTCTGAATTCATTCAGGGGAGGTTCAATGACTGGTTTTTCTATTAATCTGCACCTTTATCTTTTTCCCGCTTTTAACCACTATGGAACTTGCTTTTTTATGTGATGATGTATTTGTCGGCCCAGCCTGGCAAACTGGATCAGATCCAGATATGACTGATTCTTTTTCTGCCGGCACAGCAACCCCGTTATCTGTGTACCATCTATCATCAAGTGGTGCAAGTGCAAGCAAAGCAAAACTTGTATGTATAGTTTTAGAGTCTGTTCGAAAAGTTTTAATTCCTTAGGGGGCCATAAATAGGAAATGCACCGTCACTTGTCGAATTAGGTAGTAATCACTACAAAACGACCTAAAACCAAGTGAGGTGCATACTTATGGCAA
>JBFMEU010000033.1:0-28501 GCA_040753155.1 Bacillota bacterium | reverse complement strand
AGAATGCCCCGAGAATATGCTTCCAGCAATTTACTAACCTCTTGCAAGAGAAGTTTTGTTTCGTAAGTATCACCATATCCAAGATCCTTCGTAAGTATCAAGTAATATCGGCATTCTTCAACAGAACATCACGCCTGGGACAAGGTTGCCCCGTATGGAAAGCATCAGGCTGGACCCATTAAACGGATAATCATATCCAGGTCGCTGGGCTTATCCACATCAACTCCCACCTCGGGATAGCCGCTGATAACAACCCTGCCCCTGATCCCCAGCAGGCGGGAAACTTTCTCCTGGGCCTCGGACAGAGTAATGGAACGGGTCAAAAATTTAAGCAGAAACATCAGGCCCACCAGGCGGCATAGCTGAAGAGGGCTCTTGCGGGCCTTAATAATCTCCTGTCCCTTAGGGATACATTCCTCAACAATGGCTGGATTTAATAAGAACACATTGCCCCCCGTAAAAACGCCCTCCCGAAGATTAACATACGTACGTGGAGAATTGGCAAACTTGCTTTCCACTACCTCCCTGGGCACAATGGGGTAGTAGAGGTCTGCTTCCTGGTCCTGACACTGGCTTAAGAAGTCCTCAATTGCCTGGGGGGTGAGCAAAGGTATGTCACTGGTGGCCAGCAAAACCCTGTTGGCATCCGGGATTTGCTTCAAGCCCATGACCACATTATCGGTAACATTACCGGAAACATTCCCAATTATTACCTTGCGCTCCCCCAGCACCCCGGTCAGTTCTTTTTGGGGACCGACAACTACGATCCGGTCAACCAGGGAACAGCCAGCCAGCGCATCCACCACATGCTCAATCATGGACTTTTGGCCAATGGTGATCAAGGCTTCGTAGCGGGCTTTACTGCAGTCTTTTAAGGGTCCGTTGTTGGGGCTGCCAGCCAGGATCAGGGCATCAACCATCACTCCTTCTCCTTTCCAAGGGCATTGAGCATGCTTTGCTCAGCATTCTCAATATGATCCCGGGCCAAGTTTTGAGCCAGCTCCACATTGCGGTCAGCAATGGCTTCAACTATTTTTTTATGCTCATCCAGGGCCCACTTGGTCCTGCCGGGCAGTGACAATGATGCCGTCCTAAAACGCTGAATTTGCTCCTGCAGGTGAGTAACAATCTGGATCAGCCGCTCATTACGGCTGGCCCGGTAAATAATATCGTGAAAAGATGTGTCCACCGCCACAATGTCGTCAATGCTGTTCCGGCTGCTTAATTCAGTAATTTGGACCAGGGAACGTTCCAGTTCCTCCATTTCTTCGCCGGTAATTCTCTCGGCGGCCAAACCCGCTGCCAGCGCCTCCAGGGCAGCCCGCACCTCAAACACATCTACAATGTCCTTAACAGAGATGCCGGCCACATAGGCCCCCTTCCTGGGCACCATAACCACAAATCCTTCCAGCTCCAGCTTTCTAATGGCCTCCCTGACCGGTGTGCGGCTAACCCCCATTTCCTCGGCCAGCTGTACTTCCATCATGCGCTCGCCCGGGCGCAGCCGGCCCTGGATAATGGCCTCCCGGAGCGTTTCAAAGACAATTTCCCGCAGGGGTTTATATTTATCCAGTTTAATCGGCAATAGTTTTTGATTATCCATACCCCCGCCTCCCCGAACTTATACTCTTGCAACATATTTTACCCCTAAAATCAAAGCCCTGCAAGTAGCCAAACCGGAACCCGGCTTCCGGTCTAATTTGAGGAGTTCAAGTTTTTTACCGTCCAGGTTGCAATAACTTCTGTTCCTGCCGGCGGCACTAACTGCCCGGCAATCTTGCGGGCAGTTTCAAAATTCGCTGCCAGTCCATAAACAGCAGGTCCGCTGCCGCTCATTAAAACTCCGGCGGCGCCTGCTGCCAAAAGCGCTTTCTTTAAGTTATCGATGATCGGGTGCATGCTGATGGTCACAACCTCCAAGGCGTTACCCAGGGAACGGCAGATGCCCTCAAAATCATTATTTTTGATTGCTGCTATTAAATTCGGGGTATATTGCTTTTGCTCCACCCGCCGGCGGTCATAATTATGGTAAACATCGGCCGTACTCACGTTAATCGGTGGCTTGACCAGTATTACCCCCATTGGCGGCAGCGGAGGAACTGATGTCAACAACTCCCCCCGGCCCCTGGCCAAAACGGTTCCTCCCACCAGACAAAAGGGAACGTCCGAACCAAGCCGGGCCCCCATTTCCAACAATTTTTCCTCCGGCCAGTTCAAGCCCCAGAGCCGGTTCAGGCCTAGCAGCGTGGCGGCCGCATCGGCAGAGCCCCCGGCCAAACCTGCCGCCACAGGAATCCTCTTTTCCAGGTGGATATGAGCGCCCCTCTTTAAGCCAGACTCCTTCTGCACCAAAGCAGCAGCCCGGCACACCAGGTTATCCTGCCCGGAGGGCACATGTTTACTATCACAAGAAAAGGTTACCCCTTCTGATTTTGTTGAGAACAGCAGCCGGTCATGCCAGGCCAGCGACTGCATAACTGTTTCCAGGCGGTGATAACCTCCCGGTAAAAGGCCCAGAATATCCAAAGACAGGTTTATTTTGGCCCGGGCAGGCAAAACAAAGGACATCTATGCCACTTCCTTATAGGTTATTCTGAATTCTGACTCCTGAATTCTGAATACCTGAATAGTAACACATATTGTTTTGTTCCGGGTAATACTTTTGGCCTTCCCCCAAGAATGACCCCTGTCCTTGCAGGTCCCGGGCGATATGAAATATGAAATGCCATCTAAGCTGTAAGACTCTATTAGTTGGGGACATTCCTGTCCTCAGAGAAATACCCAAGCTTCAGCAGGTGTGTTCCCTTTCCTTATGCGAGGGCGGGGTCTTACAGGCTGTGCGAAAATAATGACCTGCCGGGAGCACAGTACATAAAATATTACAAGACCAAAAAAGGAGGGGACTTGTTTGTCTGAAACCACAACCGGTTACCAGGCCGGCACCAGGCTGGTAATCAACGTACTGTCACGTCAATTACATCACTATAGAGGCGACCACCTGGTCAATACCTATCCAGTGGCGGTGGGAAAACCTTCCACGCCAACTCCCACCGGCCATTACCAAATTAAAAATAAGCAGTTGAATCCCGGCGGGGTACTGGGCACAAGATGGCTGGGCCTGACTATCCCCGGAGGAAACTATGGCCTCCACGGCACCAACAATCCAAATTCCATCGGCCGGGCTGTATCAAATGGCTGCGTCCGGATGCACAATCACCATGTTGAGGAACTCTTCCCCCGGGTTAGCATCGGCACACCGGTGGATATAATCAGCACTAAACACACCACGCCTCCGCCCGCCCCACAACCCCCCGCAGATCGGCCGACGGCAGAAAAACCGGAACAACCACCGGTTGCTGAACCGGTAAAAGAGCCCCCGGAGAATAATAATGACTCTGAAAAAGGAAAAACTTACACAGTTCAACCGGGAGACACCATGTGGAAAATTGCCCGCAAGCTTAATATTCCCCTGGATCAATTAATCAAGACCAACTCCCTGCCTGATCCGGATAGAATCTATCCCGGCCAGATACTGAACCTGCCCTGATCATAAACATGATTCTTTGTAACTACTCAGGAGTCAGAATGAGAAAACCAACGAAAACATTTGAAGATTTACTGGTATGACAGAAGGCGCGCCTGTTTGTACTTACAGCTTATCTTTTGTCCATGGCGTTTCCGAAGTATGAGCTATACGGTCCATTCTGAATCCTGACTCCTGAATTCTGAATACCTGAATAGTAATGATTCTTTAACTGCCTGTCATACCGCCACTAAAACCAAAATATGCTAATATTAAAGCTTGTACGCAAAGCAGGTGACCATGGTGGACGAGGCTGTATTTCAGGCCCTTTTGGCCGGGCTGGGGACTTGCCTGGGGGCGACCCTGATTATAATGTGCGGGCGCATGGGAACAAGCTCTTTCTCCTTCTTTTTGGGCCTGGCCTCAGGTATCATGACCGCAGTTGTGCTGCTGGACCTATTGCCCTCCGCCTTCCAGCAAGGCCGGCCTCTGATTTGCCTGGCGGGGTTTATTGCCGGCTTTGCCCTGGTGGCGGCCCTGGACATTTTTTTTAGCAGGTTTTATGAACAACCGCTTCCCCACCATAATTATCTGGCCATGGGCTATCTCATCGCGGTTGGGATTGCCCTTCATGATTTGCCGGAAGGGCTGGCCATAGCCGCCGGCTTTGCAACGCCCGGCTCCCTGGGACCACTGCTGGCTTTATCCATTGGGCTGCATAACATTCCCGAGGGCATGGCTGCAGCAGCACCCCTGCGGGCAGGGGGCATGAGCCGGCCAAACATCATTTTACTCACCGCCCTGGTAAGCCTAATCACACCCATTGGAACAATGCTCGGCCTGGTCTTGATTGCTGCTTCACCCCTGCTGCTATCAGGCCTGCTGGCCTTTGCTGCCGGGGCTATGACCTATATTGTGAAGGACAAGTTGCTGCCGGAATCAAAGCGGCTGAACCAGGCCCTTGCTTATACCGGGATTATGATGGGCTTTGCCCTGATGTCCGCCGTGCACTTACTTCTTCAACAATAACCAGGCGCCTCCGGCCATAAGCAATATTCCCACCACCCGGTGCCAGGTGAACTGCATTTGCTGCATCCCCAATAAACCAAAATGATCAATCAGGCTGGCTGTAAATACCTGTCCCAGAATAATGGCCGTGGTAGCCGGGGCCACCCCCACCTTGGGAATACTGCGCGCCACTCCGTAGATAATGGCCACCCCTATAAGCCCGCCCAAATATAGATACCAGGGGGCCTGGGAGAGCTTTGGCATGCTAATGGTACCCAATTGCAAGCCAAACAACATCACACCTGCCAGAATCAGACCGGCCAGGTGAACCACCAGAGTAGCCTCCAGCAAGCCGATGATTTTGCCGAGCGCGGCATTCATGGTACCCTGAACAGCCATGGCAACCCCTGAGACGGCAGCGATAAACAAGGCCAGCAACTTAACGGACATTGAAACATTCCTTTCCTGTAATGTTGCCAGAAAAATACTCAAGCCCGGGGCCGCAGACCACCGGGCTTGAGTATTTGGTCATCATCCTGGAGGAGCAAGCTTGTAATTATTGTTCCATTACAGGATAAATTTATTCTTTGCCGCCGGATTCCTTAGTTCCTTGCCTTTGCCCCGGCATCCCACCCCACTTCAGCACCTCGCCTTGGCGAGGACCGGAAGTTGCGGCCGGCCGGGACACTTCACCCTTGGGGGCCTTGGCCTCCCCGGGTGGCGGCCCGCTGCCCATCATGCCGCTTAAAAGACCCATCAGCAGGGCCGGGTCCAACTGCCCCCCACCGCGGACGGAAGTAAGCAGGGGAAGCAGCAAGGCCGGGTTAAACGGCTGCTGCCCGGCAGCCTTCCCCATATCGCCCCCCCCCGGCCTGCTCATCAATGATAGCAGCATATTTATCATTTGCTCGTTGCCTGATGCGCCGTCTTTGGCGCAAACCGGCGCCCCCCTATTGGCCTGCATGTAATCAAGAATCCCCATTAGACTCAGCAGGCTCATAGTTAATAACAAATCGCTTGGGGCTATTTTATTGCGCTGCTGAAATTCAAGCACTTTCAGCAGCGCCTGATCCACCGATCCACTGGAAACCTCCGGCATAAAAATCCCCTCCTGGAAAATATGTCCTGAAAAAGATCATGATTATTCGGCACCGGTCTGACGGTCCCTCTCACCCTGCTGAGCCGGTTTAGGCCCCGTCCCTGGCGAGCCCGGCCCGGACTTTTTATTGTCCGCCAGCCCACTCAGAATATTCAGTAAGGCCGCTGGACCCGGAGTCCTGGCCAGACACCCCTTCAGGATCCCCCTGCCCGGATATCAGATTTATAATCCCCATAAGATTAACCAGGCTGAGCAGAGCCAGTAAATCACCCATGGTCGCCCCTCCCCGGGAACCTGCATCCAGCGCCTCAAATAAAGTATTCTCAAGACTGCGTCCTGGTGTTTCAGCCTTCACCAAAACAACCCCCTCCCCTTACTTCGAAGTATATATTCAGCGAAACCGGTGTTAAGACACGGCGTTATCACCGCTCACTCCAGTGCTCCGCGCCGACAGCGCCTCGGCTTGTTTCGGACCGGACTAGCGGCGCTGCAAACTTACACTTCGAATTAAAACAACCCCGGCAAAAAAGGCAGATTAATCCCCCCCGTAGCCTTGGCAACCTCCTCCTTAACCATTTGCCGTGATTGCTGCAAAGCTTCGTTAAAGGCATAGACAACCAGCTCAGTTATCAGCGCAGCCTCACAAGGCTCAAGCAGCGACTGATTTAGCGCCATTTCCACAACTTCCTGGTGACCGTTCATAACCAGCCGCACCGCTCCATCCCCGACCTCAACTGTTACCGTCATAGTTTTGGTTTTTTCCTGTAAAGTTTGAATTAAATTATTTAATTTACCAAAGCCGCTTAACATTTACCCCATCCCTCCACCTTTCTGGCCATTGTTCACCATGGTATACCCAATTATATGCAGGGCCTTACCAATATTACCCCGTAAACAAGCGGCAAAAAATGGCGGCCTGTAAAATTCGGCCACGGTAACACTTGACGCCTTAATTACATATGATGTGTATGAGGTAAAGTAATTTTTACTACCTGTTCACCCATAATAAGAAAGGAAGTGTTGCCGTGAGCCACCGTGTGCGTCATGAAGTTATAACCCGCAAGCTTAAAGTGCAAAAAGTTATCGGGGAAAAAACAATAACTGATACCATTGAATCTGAAGTAACTCTACCAGTAACGGCGATCAAGATTTTTGACATCCATGCTACTCTGAATGAAGTGCGGGGAGAAGTAAAAGATGGTGGCGTAAGGGTCTCCGGCTTTGTCCACAAGCAAGTCTTCTTTGTGGATGAGGGGGACCTGGTACGACATGTTGCAGAAGACGTTCCATTTACCGTCTTTGTTGAAATCGAAGGCGCCGAGCCCAATATGAAAGTTCAAGTACGGGCCCAGATAGTGGACATTGCTAAAAAACTAATTAGTCGCAATGTTGTACGCCAGGACATCATCTTGGAACTATTTGTCAAAGTAACCGAGACCAAGCAACTGGACGTTGTAGTGGATATCATTCCGGAGACCGGCCTGGTCATCACCAAGAAAAAGTTGCGGGTTGAAAGCGTAGTTGGCGAAGACAGAAAATTTGAAAGCATAACAAAAACAGTAAAGTTGCCTATGAGGGCCAAGAAGGTCTACCAAATTGTTTCCATGGTTAAGGATGTAAACTACGAGGTTAAAAGAAATACTGTACTGGTAACAGGAGTTGTTCACAAGCAAATATTCTTTGTTGACGAAGGTGATTTAGTCCGCCATTTCATGGAGGATGTACCCTTCAGTGTAGCCGTGGATGTACCGGGGGCCATGCCCAATATGGAAGCCCAGGTTGACGTGGAAGCGCGGATTGAAAAATTCTCTCTGAAACCGTGTCATCCCAAGGACCCCTGCTGTGACAAAGACCCCCATCACGATACAAAGCCCTGCCATCCGCATCATCATCCTCATCCTCCATATATACCCAGCAACTTACTGGAGCAAGTGATTATACTTGATGTTTTTGTCAAGGTTGTCGATCCCCTCCAACTGATGATTGTCACCAATGTGGAAGGACCGGGAGTAATTGTTGAGCGATTAAAGCTCAAGGTGGATAGCGTCTTTACCGACGTGAAGAAAACCACTACCGTTGAGAGTGAAGTCATCCTGCCCATGGAAGCCCTTAAGGTCTTTGAAATAATGGCCTCCATTAAAAACATTGAGACAACTGTCAGCAGAGATACGGTCACAATTAATGCCGTCCTGCATAAACAAGTTTTCTACGTCGACATGGGCAATTTAATGCGCCACCACCGGGAGGATATTCCATTTACCATAGCAGTTCATGTTCCCGGAGCAACGCCGGATATGACGGCCTACGTTAAGCTGCATCTGGTTGATAAAATTCAATATCAACTGGTCCATAAAAGAAAGCTTAAGCAAACCGCCGTTATTAAAGCAGAAATCAAACTGGTACGGATGGAGCAGCTTGAAGTTGTTGTGGCCGTCAGGTTCACCACCGTCCCGGTCACTCCGCCGGATTGCCCCACACAACCCACAACATACACAGTCCAGACTGGCGATACCATGTTCACTATCGCAAGAAAATTTGGCATCACCCTGAATCAACTGATTCAGGCCAACCCTCAGATTAAGGATCCTGATAAACTTACCGTTGGCCAGGTTATCAACATCCCGGTCTGCGTCCCCAAAGGATAACCGGCATTTAAGAAGGCCCGCGGCTTACAACCCGCGGGCCTTCTTTTTAGGAAAATACACCGGCCATAATATGATCGGCAGAAAAAGTATCTTTAAAACTCGCGCGCAGAGGGAACCGCCTAAGCGGGCGTTTTTTTAGGGGCGAATATGAGCCGCGTTGTAAGCCCACAGGTCGCCGAAGGCGATTTTGTTCTTTATGTTACAATTTTCCTATCAATACAGCCCCCAAACCTTCACTCAGGGCCAGACATTCCAGCTCCCCCGCAGGACACTCATAGAAAGTGGTAATAATAAAAAACTTGTGCTTAAAGCCCTGGCAAAAACGTCTCCACATCAGTTCATCCACATTGCAAAGGGAATGCGCCACCACTGCCTTATGTTTTAATATAAGTGTATACCGGCCGTCCTTCTGGCGGAAATACTGCACACTATAGTGACTGTCCGCCCCCCTGTCCTTGCTTTGGTGGCTGAAGATTGTTAAATAATCCCGGACAACCTGTAACGCCCTGGTCCTGTCTTTAAAGCAGGGGCCCACAGCGGGAATCCCATCCCCAAGGAACATCAAGGCTGGTATGAAGTTGGGGCATGAAGACCGGTCCATGAAGCACCTCCGTGTTCGGGCCTAAACCGGCTATCAAAAACGTATGTTCAACCTGTCAAGTACATTTTGAATCCTGTTAAATACTGTATATTTTTCTGAACCTGCAAATAACAGGCCTACCGCTTGCTTTTTTTGGTTAACCACCAGTGAACCACTGTCCCCGGGGCGGGAAACCATATCCGTGACCACCTGGTCAGAGAACCACCCCTTTTCTTTGCCGGATAATTCCACCTGCAGAGTTACTCCGATTGCTGTTACAGTGCCACTGGTCAGGCCGCTGGAACGCCCGCTTTTTAACACCTTATCCCCTACAGAGGAATTGCTTGCACCTTCAACCCGGCCTATTTCCAAGATTTCATCCTCAATCAGGTCTGGAGAGTCGGGTCGGGCCAGGGCAGCATCAATCAAATTGTCGCTCCGGTTCTGCTTTACCAGAACCATCCGGTAATTAGGGCGGAATAAGTTGAGCAGGCGGCTTCCAATTCTTGCCAGGCCAACCGCAACCGGACACTCAGACTCCTGGTAAGTACGCAGCAGAGGACTAAATCTGATTAATGTGGCAATGCGGTCCTTTTCTGTACCCCCGTCGTAAGACCCGGGCTGCAAAACCGGGTCACCGATGGAGGCCCGGTTGTCTATGCCATCAGAGCTGTTGGCCAGAATATGGTTATTCGATAGAATAAGCCGCTCCCCTGTATTGCGATCCTTAACTACGGCGCCAAATGTTCCGGCGGATATTTTATAGTGGCCTATACTCATGCCCGGATAGACCGGCCTGCTTTTTTCCTTGCGGTTAAGCAGGCGGACCCGTCCAATTTCAATCACATCCGTATCTAAATCATAAAGTTTGGCCGGGACCAGATGTCCGGACCGGAGTTCTCCTTTAGGAACCTTCTTTTCTACAAAAACAATCATCGACGGTTGACTGGTTCTGCTTAAACCTGACTCCTTATAGCCAACCCCCACCCCGACAACATTGTCAAGCATTAACAATCTTTGCTTTACCTTTTCTAACGCACCTAAATACCTGTCCATACCAATCCCTCCTCAGGCTGTTCCAGTCATAATATTCGCCAGTCAAGGAAAAGGTTACCTGCAAATAACCCTAATACGGAGATTTAGGGACCCCCAGGCGGTGCTTACCACAGGTTTCCACCCCCCCTATGCCGTCAAAGCCGGTAATGGTGCCTTCAATTATTTCTATCAGGGGTAGGGGATCGTAAATCGAAGTGAAGGCAATTTTTTCCATCACAAACAACGGGTCAAAGGCATGGATCAGCACCCTCTTGGGCGAACTGGCAAAGTTAGAGCCAGCCTCAAGGATGGACTCATAATGGGACTGGCAGGCCCCGGCAAAAATAATTAAATCATCCCGGCTCTTTTCATATTGACGGGCACATTTAACTGCCTTAACAAAATTTTTTGAGTTATGATAGTTTTCAATATTTCTAAAATCATTGCCCCTCTCCTTAATAAAACCGTCATGACCGGTAATTACCAGTAAATCCGGCCGGTGTTTTTTTAGCAACTCAACGACCCGTCCCGGCTGCTCCTTTTCATTGATAAAGTAGCCCTCAACCGGCACTCCCAGCTGTTTATATGTCGTCAGGCATAAATCAAGGTAATCCTTATCGCCATCTATATGCAAAACCTTGCCCGGCACATCAAAGCTGGGCATCTGCTCGCCATTATCAATATTGGCAGCCCTCACCAGATCCCGCATTCTTTCCCTGGATCGCCGCGAGAAAATCCGCTTCATTTGCTCGGAATTTTTTTTCATTAGGGTCTGCCAGTATTTTGATATATCCCCGGATTCATACTTCTGCAAGTCTTCAAGGGGCGCCGTAGCACAAAGGCGGTAATCAAGCCCTTTTAAATGGGCCATCATTTTACCTCGATCATTACTGTAAATATCCATAACTTTGAACATTACATCCATGTTGTAAGACTTTCTGCCGACCACATCCCCAATTTTAATCTCAGCCATTGAAGCCCCTCCCTTTCCGCTTTAACCATGTTATGTGCTTGCGCGAGCTAATGTGTATACTTGAAAAAGCACGACATCAAAGCAACATTTGGTCGCAGTCGCCATATTATGGCAGACACAGCTATTTCTTGGGGGAGAGCTAATTGATTGCAGCTGTAATCCCGGTTCTAAATGAGGAAAAAACTATTAAACGGGTTTTGCAAAACTTGTTTAAGGTTCCTGTAAACATTGCTATTCCGGTTATTAACGGCAGCACTGACCAAACAGCTGAAATAATATCAGACCTCCAGGACGTCAGGGTCAAGCCGGTAATCTTTGCCGAAGCCCTGGGAATTGATGTGCCCAGGGCTATAGGCGCCTTTCAAGCATACAAACTTGGCGCCACATCGGTTTTATTTGTGGATGGGGACATGAGCGGGCAATTTACAGCTAACTTACAAGAACTTGTGAGCACAGTAAAAAGCAGTGCCGCCGACCTGGCTCTAACTGACTGCTATCCCGATCCCAAGCGCGATAAACTTTCTGATTTAGCCCAACTCCTGGTCCAAATTAGACTTCAGCTAAATAAAGAATTGGGCCTGCTCACCTCCATTGGCGCCGCCAGCCCCTCACACGGGCCACACTGTATTTCCAGGCGGCTGCTGGAAAAGGTTCCCTTTCGGGATTTGGCGGTTCCACCTGTTATGCTGGCAGGGGCAGCGCTACAAAAGCTGCAAATAAGAATAGCCACGGCAATCCCCCACCTGCTGCTGGAATCCTCCCTGCGGGACAGCCCCCACTCCCGCAAAATGGCGGAAACTATTATTGGTGACTGCCTGGAGGCAATGCATAAACTCCGGTGTCAACCCGGGATTCGTCAACAGAATGGAACTACTTTCACTGGCTACCACCGGGAACGGCGCTTCGACCTGCTGGAGCAGTTTTTAAAAAACTGAAAGGCCTGCGCTCATTCAACACAGGCCTTTCAATTCACAGCCGGGCTTGTTTGCCCGGCGTATTAGAATGGAATTAATATTTACTTGGTATGCTTGTCAGCAACACTGGAAGCCCCATAAGCTTCAGGCTTAATTTTAGCCTGAAATCCACTACCCGTAACCATGCCCACCACTTCCCGGATCAGATCTCTGGTTTCTCCTTTATTACCGGCGTCAATGTGGATTTCCACCTCCAGGTCAGCAAATCCGCTTTCTGCAAAATGCTTATGAATCAAGCCACCCACTTCCAGGCTAAGGGCTGTTTCATAAAATATTTTTTGCCTTAAACTCTTAATTTTACGGTGTTTCATTTTTCTATAATAGTATCGCGCGCCTTTACCGAGGCGATGAACCACCACAGCGGTGATAAAGCAGGTATCGGTTTTGACCTGGGAGTCAGAGCCAATTATAATCTTGTAGGCCGAAGTGGGCAGGCCGGTAATATATTTCGTAATATCCTCCATCATTTCCCTAAAGGACAATTTACCTCTGGATGGGCTTATAAAAAGCAACGTTTACCCATCTCCTTCCCATCTCCGCTCAAAAAAAGCCTCAGCTCACTGCTTCGTGTTATACCAGCGGTCAAGCTCCGCGGCCAGGCGGGCAAATTCAGCGAGGCCCAGGGTTTCTCCGCGTGCCCCGTGATTTATCCCTGCATTGTTGGCCAGGGCCGCCCACTCCTCCTTGGATGGGCCCAACCGGGCGCCTGCGCCGGCCAGAGCATTGGCCAGGGTTTTTCTACGCTGCCCAAAGGCCGCCCGGACAATATCAAAAAATTTAGCTCTATCCGGCACCTCAACTGCGGGTGTATCCCGTATTAGCAGGCGCACCACCGCCGAACCCACCTCAGGGCATGGATAGAATACGGTTCTGGGCACCCGGAAAGCAACCTCTGCCCGGGCATAAAACTGCACACCCACACTTAAAGCGCCAAAATCACTGCTGCCAGACACTGCCACCATGCGGCGGGCCACCTCTTCCTGCACCATAATAACCGCCCCATTGATATTATAGCCTGCTTCCAAAAAACGCATGACCAGTGGTGTCGTTATATAGTAAGGCAAATTGGCCACAAGTTTATACGGCAAGGCATCCTTTCCAAAACGCCCCCCGGAGGCTGCGTGTATAACATCATCCAGGTCAACCTTCAAGGCGTCGGCGCAAATAATATGCGCTCGATCAGCGTACCCCTTCAGGACATCCCCCAACACAGGAACCAGATGCCGGTCAATTTCCACAGCCGCCACCAAACCAGCTGACTGAGCAAGACGGCTTGTCAACACACCCAGCCCCGGACCTATTTCAATAACCGCATCAGTATTGGCCAACTCCGCCGCCATAACTATTTTATTTGCAATATTGGCATCTACTAAAAAGTTCTGCCCCAGCCCCTTACGGGGCCGAAGGTTGTGGCGCCGCAGCAAATCCCTTACCACTGCTGGAGATGTCAGGTCATACAAAATAAGGCCCCCTAAAAAACCTGCTATCATTGATATTTTTCGACAAGGCATTTGCATTATCCTTTATACTAGTATTACCGTAAACCCAAAAAAAGTAGGCGCCTGCCGATTCGCCTACCGCAATAATTAAATATTATTTACTGAATGCTTACCCTTCCCGGGTATTTCAGCCTCTGCCGGCGCCGCTTCAGCGGCCTGGACGTCTACTCCAAAACATAAACCTTAACCCTTTTAACCCCCCACTGCCTTGCCTCGGCCCAGGTCTCCAGGAAAACATCTATTTTATTGCCCTTTATGGCACTGCCCCGGTCTATCGCCACCGCATAACCATAGCCCTCCACATATAGCCTGGAACCCATGGGGATGACCGAAGTGTCAACCGCCACGCCGCCAACCCGGGGCGGCACCCCCGAAGCTGTATTGTTACCCGTATAAGTATAGGCAGTGGCTACCATGTCAATGACCCTTGAAAACCTTAAGTCCTGGCCGCCACGGGAGATGGTCTGCAGGGTGCCCACCTGCACCACCCTATCCACCGGAGCAGCCACAACCTGACTATCGATCAGGTTGCGTCCAACTTCCCTACCATCATGATAAGCAATTTCCCAGCGCTGCTTTTCCAAACCGCTCTTACCTGCCCGGGCAACCCGCGTTTCACCTTTATTCAGGCTGGGCGTGTTGTGCTGCCGCGTTGCAAAGGGTATTGCCACTTCCCGCTCTACTATTTCCGTATTGACCCGCACCACCTTGATGGACATCCCCCCTGATACGGGGGTTTGTGCCTCCGGCACTACCAAATCCCGGTCCCCGAGCACAACTTCCGCCTCACCCAAAACATCCTTTACGGTTTTGCCCAGGGTTCGCAATTCTTTAACCTCGCCATCGGCAAGCAGGGTAACCGGCACAGCCCTGGTTACGGTAACGGTTTGCCCTTCCTTTAACCTGGCCCCAATACCGGGTTCCACCAGGTCTTCGGCATGAAGAACAACATCTTGCTCTCTCAACAAATCAGCCACTGTAACAGCAAGGGTTTGCACCTGTTTCGCAGTACCGTCAACATTCAAGATAACTGACTTGTTGGCATGGAAATACAGCCCCATCAACAATACAGGAAAACTAATTGCCAACAACACCTTCACCAGCCTGCGCCGCCACACGTTATTAGTTGGTTGTGAGGCGCCAGGCCTTTCAAGAGTATACCAAGACATTTAAATCCCCCTTTGGTGCCACAAACTTCCTTTGCTGGAATCACATATAAGCCTGTGGTAATTATTTATTCGATATCCAAAACGATTCTCCTGCCCGGACCAACAAAATAACATTATATGGAAGTTGGCTGTGCCAAGCCGGGACATGGTCAACAAATCCACAATTCCCGCCAACTTCGGGCATTCCATAAGTTGCCTACTATAGCATATGCTCCTATTCCCATAAAGTAAATTAATTTTACTAAAGAACCAAAGGGGACAGGCTACTATTTCGCAAAGCGAAAATAGCAGCCTGTCCCCTTTGGTTCTTACAGGCCATCTCAACAAGTATTTTTCAAAATTCAATACCCTTTTGGGCCATGATTCCTTTGGTAAAGGGATGTTTAATCTCTTTCATTTCCGTGACCAGGTCCGCTCGCTCAACAACTTCCGGGGCTGCATTACGCCCGGTTAATACAAGGTGCAATGCTTCCGGTTTTTCATCAATAATTTTTAATACGTCAACCAGCTCCACCAATCCAAAGCCAAGGGCATAGTTAATCTCATCCAGAATTACCAGGTCATATTGACCGGCCTTTATTTCTTGGGCAGCGGTGGCCAGGGCGTTGGCGGCCGCCTTTTTATGCTCCTTCAGAGCATCGGGGCCCGCATCTTTGATAAAACCCTCACCCAAAGGCCGAATTTCAAATCTTTCCCCCAGCAGTTCGGCCGCCTTAAGCTCACCATAGTGCCAGCCGCCCTTGATAAACTGCAGCACCAGCACGCGCATTCCCTGACCCCAGGCCCGCAGCGCCATACCCAGGGAAGAGGTCGTCTTACCTTTGCCGTTACCGGTAAATACCAGCACCAGTCCTTTTTGCTTACTCACGCTTCAAACCTCCTTATCTTTGTCCTCCAGACCCGGTTTTCGGCGGTGGCTCCGGCAGATTAAACAGCCGTCTGGCATTGGCGCTTAAAGCGGCAGCCAGTTCTTCCAGGGGCAGGTTTCTTAACTGGGCCACCCGCCGGGCCACGTAGATTACATAGGATGGTTCGTTGCGCCGGCCCCGGTGGGGCTCGGGTGTCAGGTACGGGGCATCGGTCTCAACCAGCAGCCGGTCCAGGGGTGCCCGCCGGGCAATATCCTGCAGGCGGGCTGCATTTTTAAAGGTTACCGGGCCGGCCAGGGAAATATAAAAGCCCATCTTCATACACTCCCGGGCAACCTCCCAACTGCCGCTGAAACAGTGCATCACACCGCCGGCCGGACTTACTCCGTCCCGTCGCATTATTTCCAGAAGATCACCGTGGGCGTCCCGGTTATGGATGACCACCGGCATTGCCAAATCCCTGGACAAGGCCAGCTGCTCCCGGAAAACCCGCTGCTGGATTTCCCGGGGAGACAAGTCCCGATAGTAATCCAGGCCCATTTCACCCAGGGCCACCACCTCAGGCCGCCCGGCCAGTGAGGCTAACTGCGCCAGATAATCCGCCGGCGCCCCTTCAGCATCATGGGGATGAACGCCCACGGTGGCAAAAACCCGGCTGTCCTCCCGGGCCAGGGCTGCTGCCCGGCGAGATGAGGGAAGATCATAAGAGGCATTAATGATCTGGGTTACGCCAACCGCACCGCACCGGTTTATTGCCTCCCGGCGATCCTCATCAAATAATTCGCTGTCCAGGTGGGCATGGGTATCAATCAAGTCCATGATCTACTCCTCCAGAATTGCCGGATCAATGCGGGGAAACAGCGGCTCACCCCGGCGCAACACAGTACCCGCCGGCAAGCCACCCCAACTCAGGGAATCCCAGCCATGCAGCCCGGGCTTGTCCTCAATCCCAAGCAAATTCCAGGCCCGCCAAGGCAAATGGGGCATGAAGGGGGAAACCATAATTGTTGCAAAGCGCAGGCTCTCGGCTACATTGTACAAAACATTATCCAGGCGGCCCCTCTTTGCCGGATCCTTGGCCAGGGCCCAGGGGGAGGTTTCTTCCAGATATTTGTTAGCCCGCCCCACCAACCGTA
Source organism: Bacillota bacterium (assembly GCA_040753155.1). Lineage (GTDB taxonomy): Bacteria > Bacillota > Desulfotomaculia > Desulfotomaculales > JBFMEU01 > JBFMEU01. The sequence goes on along the minus strand of JBFMEU010000033.1, from coordinate 11,991 downwards.
AAATCGCGGCCAGAGCATTGGCCAGTTCCCTCTTTTCCATCAGCTCTTCCACAAGCCCCGGTGTTTGTTCAGCCAGTTCCACCAGTTCCCGGTCCAATTCCTCCAGTGGTCCGCCCCCTTGAAGCTGTCCCTGAAAGTATTTTTGGGCCATGGCGGTGGTTCGGTTGAACAGATTGCCGAAGTCGTTGGCCAGGTCCTGATTTACCCGGTGCACCAGCGCCTCTTCGGAATATTGGACATCGGCGCCAAAGGGCATCTCCCGCAGCAGGAAGTATCTGACGGCGTCAACGCCGTATTTATCCATCAATACCAGAGGGTCAACAACATTGCCCTTGGACTTGCTCATCTTGCCGCTTTCCAGGAGCAGCCAGCCATGGCCGACGATTTGTTTGGGCAAGGGTATGCCCGCCGCCATCAGCAGGATCGGCCAGATGATGGTATGAAAACGGACAATATCTTTGGCCATTAAGTGAATATCCGCCGGCCAGTATTTCTGGTACAACTTATCATCGGCAGTGCCGTAACCCAGAGCTGATATATAATTGGTCAGGGCGTCCACCCAAACATAAATCACGTGCCGGGGATCAAAAGGCACCTTTATACCCCAGTCAAAGGTAGTGCGGGACACACACAGATCTTCCAGCCCGCCCTTGATAAAGCTGACCATTTCATTGCGCCGGGAAACAGGCTGAATAAAATCAGGGTTATGTTCAATATGCTGCAGCATCCGGCCGGCATAGTTGGACATCCGGAAGAAATAGCTTTCTTCCCGCACCAGTTCCACCGTCCGCTCGCAATCCGGACACTTTCCCTCCGCCAGGCGCCCCCCGGTCCAGAAAGCTTCACAGGGGGTGCAGTACCAGCCTTCATAGCTGGCTTTGTAAATATCACCTTGCTCATAGAGCTTGTTGAAAATCTTTTGCACCACCTCCTTGTGGCGGTCTTCAGTGGTGCGGATAAAGTCATCATTGGTAATGTCCAGCCGGGACCAGAGGCGCTTGAAGCTGGCCACAATATTATCTACATAGGCCTGGGGCGATTGCCCGGAGGCCCTGGCCGAACGCTCAATTTTCTGGCCGTGCTCGTCAGACCCGGTGAGAAAATAAACATCGTATCCGGTCAGCCTTTTAAAGCGGGCCATGGCATCAGCGGCCACAGTGGTATAGGCGTGCCCGATATGCAGGTTGTCACTGGGGTAATAGATGGGTGTGGTAATGTAAAAGGTCTTCTGGCTACTCAATTCAACTGCTCTTCCCTTCCGGTTAAAATTTATTGCCTGGCTGTCAGGCTACACCAGTTCTGCCCCCAAAAAACAAAAGCCCCGCCCAACCAAAGGTCAGGGGCGAAGGCTTTCTCTTCGCGGTACCACCCTGCTGCGTCATTACCAATGCCAGGCAGGCAAAGTAACGACCTTGGCGACACATTATTGAACGTGCCTGAGCAAATAACGGCGCTCATAACCCGGCCCGGCCTACTGAGCATCTAAATGCCTTTCGACCAGCAGCTCCAGGGCCATCTTCAACTTCCCTTTCCCAGGCGGGCTTGCACCTTGCCCCGCTCTCTGCGCTGGTACCGTGGAAGCATACTCCTCCCCATCATGGCCTTACAACAACTTTATTTTATAGGTTAAAAAACCTGCTTGTCAAGTTTACCCTGAAAAGGGCCGTGCAGACGCACAAAAATTACTCATAACCCTTTATCTTTCACGATTTCGCGCAGAAAATAGCGCGAAAAACTTTATTTCTACGACCTCCCAAAGCCTTGGCAACGCCAAAAAGCAGGCATCATTCCTGTGAAACGGTGAAAAGGGTTGTTTATACAAAAAATAACAAAATTAATTAATTAATTATTAAAAAAAATTGTTGACTTTTAATGGTACCATTGGTACCATTTAGATGTATATTGTTACTATATGTCGAAATTTGTAGGAGGGAGGGGAAGTCATTTGAAGTCTACCGGTATTGTGCGCAAGGTGGACGAGCTCGGCCGCGTTGTTATTCCCATCGAGTTACGCCGCACCCTGGGTATTGATGAAAAGGATGCCCTGGAAATTTATGTGGACAATGAAAAAATCATTCTTAAAAAGTATGAGCCGGCCTGCGTCTTCTGTGGTAATGCCGCTGATGTACAGCATTACCGGGGCAAGTTGGTTTGCCGTGAATGCGCGCTGGCCATGTTCGAAAACGCTAAAGCTATGTAATTAACAAGTTACCTCAGAGAGAATAACCCTCAGAAAACCCTCATTGGCCGGTACAACAAACGCCGGCCCGGAGAGACATTAATGTCTCTCTTTAATTTTCCCCATTTTTCCGTTTCATTACAGCATTATACACCTCTCGCCGGGGCAAGTTCCGCAAGCGGGCTACTTCCCTGACGGCATCCTTGCGCGTTTTACCGGCCGATTCCATGGCGGCTATGTGCTCTTCCAGGCTTTGCGAGGTCCAGTGCCCGGACCGGTCAACCGGTGCCCCGGACTGCGCCCCGGCCAGAACCAGGGTTATTTCTCCCCTGGGCTGGTGAGATTTAAAATGCCCGGTGGCTTCCAACAATGTCCCCTGCCAGAACTCCTCAAACACTTTGGTAATCTCCCGGGCTACAACAACCCTGCGATTACCCAGGATGTTGTGCAGGTCCGATAACGTGGCCGCCAGCCGGCGGGGTGACTCGTACAGCAGAATAGTTCTGCTCTCTCCGGCCAGCCCGGCTATGTGGCGCCGCCGCCGGCCGGCTGCTGACGGCAGGAAGCCCTCAAAAACGAAGGCCCCGGCAGGCAGCCCCGAGGCCACGAGGGCGCACAGGGCCGCATTGGCGCCGGGAACAGGCACAACCTTGATACCCCTTGCAATGGCTTCGTTTACCAATTGCTCACCGGGATCCGATATGCCGGGCAGGCCAGCATCGCTCACCAGGGCAAGTTGCTTGCCGGCCTGTAGTTCCCTTAATAAATAGGGTGCCTTAAGTTTATGGTTATGCTCATGGTAACTGGTCAGCGGCGTATGAATCTCATAATGGCTGAATAATTTGCGGGTATGCCGGGTATCCTCGGCCGCCACCAGATCCGATTCCCTGAGAATACGCAGTGCCCGCAGGGAAATATCCTCAAGATTACCTATGGGGGTTGCGCAAAGGTAAAGCACTCCCTTGCCAGTACCGTCACTCATCGGGCTCCCTCTCTTTGTTTAAGAAAGCGGAACAAAACAGACACTCTTCAACCCTGAGCTGGCCAAAGTGCAAATTACAAATATGAAAGCCTTCCTGGTATAGTTTACGCAAATTTTGCAGTCCCACTTCCCGGGGTAAACTAATGCCCTTTTCCCCTGCATCCCCCGCCATGCCCTGGACGGTTATTTCGGCAACTTTGCGCCTCAGGGCTGCATTTTCTTCCTCCATGTCCGCGACCTTTTTTTTCAGCTTCTGCAGGTCGGCCAGCATTTGGTGGCATTTGTTCTCCATTGTTCTTACTACTTTCATTATTTGCGCGGCCGGAGGCAGCATTTTCTTCACCCCTCACCTTATACAGGCTAACCCCTTCCAGCGGGTACTCCTTCACCAGCTTTGTTTCCCTGAGCTCCACACTCACGGCATATTTGAAAATGTTGCACCCGATGACCCGCCCTTCACCATCACAGGTTTCCACCCGGGTACCAGTCTCAGGAAAGAGCTCACGGGCATGCTCATAAGCCTCGTTTTCAAATTTAAGGCAACACATCAACCTGCCACAAATACCTGATATTTTGGTAGGATTCAAAGACATGTTCTGTTCCTTGGCCATCCTGATGGATACCGAGGCAAAATCAGACAGCCAGCCTGTACAGCACAACTCGCGGCCGCAGCAGCCCAGCCCGCCCATAATCTTGGCCTCATCCCGGACCCCAATCTGCCGCAGCTCAATGCGGGTTCGAAAAACAGCGGCCAGGTCTTTGACCAATTCCCGAAAATCAATGCGGCCATCCGCAGTAAAGTAAAATATTATTTTATTCCCGTCAAAAGTCTGCTCCACACCCACCAACTTCATGGGCAACCCATGGGCGGCAATTTTATCCAGACCAACTTGAAAGGCTCTTGATTCCTTATCCCTGTTTTGCTGCAACTGGTTCAAATCTTCATCATTGGCGCGGCGCAAAACTTTTTTAAGGGGAGAAACCACATCTTCATCGGGAACCTCCCGGCAGCCAATTACTACCTGACCGTATTCAACTCCCCTGGCAGTCTCCACTATAACTCCTTCACCGCAGGCAAGATTAAATTCCCCCGGCTCGAAATAATACACTTTACCTGCTTTTTTGAAACGTACCCCCACTACCTGGTAAGGCACATGAACTACCCCCCCAAATTCTACTGCAAAACATGGTGGCCCGCCAATTTTAAAAAAAGATTATCCAGAACAAGACGCCTGTTGGCATTAGTAGCCAGCCGGCCCTTGGCCCGCTCTATTTCAATCATTCGGGAGATTACCTCATCCCGCCGGTACCACCCCGACAACTCCCTGATCTGCGGCAGGCCTTCTTTATTATATATTAGCCCGAAACACCCGGTTTCCTGCCACACCAATAAATCCCTGCAGCACAGCAGTAAGGCATCCAAAAGCCCCGTCAAGTCCTCCTTGCTATCGGCAAGCTTGCCTGCCAGCACGCAAACCTGAGCCACCGTACCTGATAATATGTTAATGATTAACTCCATTGGTTGCTGCGCGTCTCTTTCTTGCTCCAACAAGGCCAGGGCCCGTCCCAAACTGCCACCTGACAAAAAGGCTAACTTTCTTGCCTCCTCCGATGACATAGCCTTTAATTGCATCAAGGCCCGCTCCACCTCCGCCGGACTCAGAGCCGGGAAATAAATCTGCTCACAGCGGGAAACTACAGTTGGCAGAAGTGCCTGGGGCTGGTCCGAGACCAAAAGAAAAAGCACCCCCGGCGGTGGTTCCTCCAACACTTTTAACAAGCAGTTGGCTGCCTCTGTGGTCATTGACTCCGCCCTGACCATGCAGCACACCTGCCACCGGCCCTGATAAGGCTTCAAAGTCAAATAGCGCTTGATTTCCCTGACCTGGTGGATTTTTATGGCTGAACCTTCGGGCAGGGTAACATGTAAGTCCGGATGGTTTTCTCCCGCCAACTGACGGCAGGGAGTACACCTGCCGCAGGGATCCCAGCGGTTCGGTGATTTGCATAGCAGGGCGGATATAAACGCACGGGCCAAAGTCTTTTTACCCACACCGGGCGGGCCGGCAAACAGATAGGCATGATGCAACCTGTCTTTTTCAAGGGCTGAGATCAACATCTCGATAATTCGCCGGTGACCGACGATCTTGCTAAACGCCTGCATGCAAAATCCCCTCCAGCGCAGAACAAATATCCCTATTAATAGTATCCACAGGTAGACGCGCATCATAAACCTTAAACCGGGGAGGTTCCTCCCGGGCCAGTACCAGGTAACCCTCCCGAACACGCTGAAAAAACAATAAAGTTTCCGCCTCCAGCCGGTCCGCACGGCGGCCTTTTTTATTTAAGCGCAGCAAGGCCTCCTCCGGCGGCAAATCCAGCAGGATGACCAGGTCCGGACTCAGGCCACCGGTGGCCAGGCTATTCAGGCCCGCCAGCAGTTCGTGCCCGATGCCCCGTCCCCATCCCTGGTAAGCCAGGGTTGAATGATAGAAGCGGTCGCAAAGCACCACCTTTCCAGCATCCAGGGCCGGCTTGATCTTTTCAGCCACATGCTGGGCCCGGGCGGCGGCATATAAAAAAGCTTCTGTTTTGGGCTGCAATTCTCCATTTGCCGGGTCCAGTAAAATATGGCGCAATAATTCTCCAATCCTGGTACCGCCGGGCTCCCGGGTATTTAACACCGGATAGCCCCGGCCGCCGAGATAATTGAGCAGTAATTGCAGTTGCGTGGACTTGCCGGAGCAATCAATACCTTCAAAAACTACAAAGGTTCCTGTCATTTATGCTATTCCTCCACAACCTCGATCCATGTCAGAGAAAGATCCAGGGGACCCTGTACAATTAGCTTCAGCTTTCTAACCGCCAGTAAATACTCAACTATTTCCGGAGTTAACTCCTCACCAGGACACACAGCCGGAATTCCCGGCGGGTATACCGCTATCATTTCCGCACTGACAAGTCCCGCCGCCTCATCCAGGGCCACCCTGCGGCTGCGGCTCAACCAAGCCTGCCTGGGGGTTTTACGTAGCGGCGGCGCCGGTGGAACTAAAAACGGCTGACCGGACAATGGCGCGGACCGCTCTTTTACAGCCAAATCCCGCATGGCCTCCACCAGGGCCGGGCCGTGTTCATCAGCAAGACCGGGGCCAAGTAAAAATACTACATTATGGTAGTCGGCCATCTCCGGCTGAATATCGTACCGCTTGCGCAAAAACTCAGCCACCTGAAATCCTGTTAGTCCGAGACCGGTCACTGAAACTACCAGGCGGGTGCGGTCCAGTTCAAAGTTGCCGGCCGGCAGGTGTTCTTGCTCCAGCACCTGTAATCCTGGAACTTCCCGCAGGCCCCGCCGCATCTCAGCAGATTTGCTCAGAATCCTGCTCAGGATCTCTTCGCCCTGACAGGCCAGCTGCCGGCGGGCGGCATCAAGGGAAGCCATTAATATATAGGAAGGGCTGCTTGTCTCCAATAGGCGCAGGGCGGCAGCTACCCGGCCGGGATTGATCCCGCCCCCGCGCAGGTGCAAAATCGAGCTCTGGGTCAGGGCGCCAGCGGTCTTATGCACACTTTGCACAGCGGCATCGGCCCCCAGAGCCAGGGCATCACCGGGCAGGCCCGGATGAAAATGCAGGTGCGCCCCGTGGGCCTCATCGGCAAACAACAGACTACCCCTGGCTTGAACTTCCCCGGCCAGGGTTTTAAGGTCAGTTGTAATGCCGTAATAGTTGGGATGAGTTACCAATACAGCCCTGGATTGCAGTTCCATTTCCATCGCCGCAACAATCTTCCCCGGCTCAGCCCCGGCAGTCAGGCCAAACCCCTTCACTACCTCAGGTTCAACATAACAAGGCCTGCTCCCGGTTAGCACAAGGCCTCCCATTACCGCCCGGTGCACATCGCGGGGCATAATAACAGTATCCTGCTCGGTGCAGGTGGCCAAAATCAGGGCCTGCAAACCACAGGTTGTCCCGTTAACCAGGAAAAAACTGTGGCCGGCGCCCCAGGCCCGGGAAGCCAGCCCCATAGCCCGGGCAATAACCCCGGTTGGGCGGTGCAGGTCATCCAGGCCTGGCAGCTCAGTAACATCCATGGCAAACAAGTCTGTCCCGCTCAAGGAACCAAATTCCCGGGGCAGGCCCCGTCCCCGGCCATGCCCGGGCATATGAAAGCCCATACCGCAACGGGAGCTGCAAGCAAGTAAAGCCTCCAGCAAGGGGGCCTCTAATTGTTCAGGCTCGAACACCATAGCTCATCCCAAGCTTTACCAGAATAAACAACGATATCAACATCTTATTCTAACACAATATACTGTTACCCATCCAGTTAGATAAACTTAGTTCAAACCCAAGGTGTTTCCACAGTTGCCATACTTTTTTATGATACAGAATCAGGGGCGGGGTCAAACTATAATTAAACACAATAATTGAAGGGGTGAAAACATGAGCAAGAGCGCCGACCCTGTTGTTGATGAAAAGAAACTCAGTAAAAAATACCGTACCAATGTGGTAAAGCTAATCCGGGCCTGGAAAAAGGGCCGGAGTGATATGGAAATCGCCAGTGCCACCGGTATTGATATGATGACCCTGCACAGGATCAAAGGTGACATTGAGTTGGCCCACCGGCGCCAGCGGCTGGGCCCAAAAAAAGAATTGACAGGCAACTATGCCGGTAACAAGCGCCATATTTTTTTAAGGCCCCTGGTATAAAGATCGTATTCAGGATGCTCCGGAGCACAGGTTAAAATGGCCTGCTCACAGTTGGCGCAAATCACCTGCCCCTGTAAAACCAGGGCTTCCTCAAGCCGGGCTATCCTATGGCAAATGACACAGCCGGCGCTTCTCCGGGTCATATATAACCACCTCTTGTCAGCAAATCAAGTTAGTCGCATAGACTTACCATAAAATATGAAGGGTGACCCCGGAAAGTGCTATGTCCAGCAGTTAAAATGAGCAGGGTGAGTATACTCGCCTTAAACCTAAAAAAGGCCGCCGTTGGCAGCCTTTTTTAGCTAGTTTTTGCTTTTCTTTTTCTTCTCCACCGCTATAGCGCAGTCCGGACAGTTAATCTCACAAATACCGCAAGCTGTGCAGTCGTCAGTAATTCTTACCGCAGGCGTGCCATACACTCCCAGCAGTTCAGACCAACTCATACATTTCTTGGGGCACTTTTGTATACAAAGACCACAGCCCTTACAAAGACCGGGGAAAAGTGTCCAGAACCCCTTTTCCGTCTCCCGGGTATGACCTTGAAAGGTTACCGTCATGCTTTTTACCCCCTTTTATCTTCGTACAGCCTGTAAGACCCCGCCCTTTTAGGTCGGGAATTAACAGGCTGTAAACTCGAAATAAGTGCGACTAAGGTTCAGCGGTCAGGGGACACACCATCAGCGGTCAGGGGACACACCTCCTGCGGAGGAATGTCCCCAATGTATGAATGTCCCCAACGTATGGGCTAAAACCCCACCTGAACCTTAGTCTTCTTTATAACGCATCGGCCACAAGTTCCATCCCGCGGGCAATAGCCGTAAAGTTTAACCCCCGCAATTCGGGATTCTTCTCAAATTTGTAACCAAGTTTCTTTTCAATGGCGGCCCGGGCCCGCTCCTCGGAAACCACCCCGGTAGCCTTAATTACCGCACCCATGATAATAATATTAAACACCCTTGGATGCAGTTCCTTCTTGGCAACTTCAATGGCCGGAATACCAAACACCTTTTTAGCGTTGGCAGGCAGGGCATCATCCACACCCTCGATACCGGAATCATACACATATACCGTTTCTGGACCTACATATTTGCGCGTTCTGTAGACAGAGCGGTCACTTAAGGCAATAACTATATCGGCCTTTTGAAACTTTGGAGATCCAATGGCCTCGTCACTTATTTGCAGGTAGGCAACGGAAACACCGCCCCTTTGCTCCACCCCGAAGTTAGGAATATATAAAGCTTCCCGGCCTTCTTCATTGGCTGCTTCGGCAATAATTTCCGCAACTGACTGGACACCCTGCCCACCTTCACCGGCCAGGATGATTTTAACGGCTTTACCCATTACCCTGCCCCTCCTTTTCCTGTCCGGGGGCCTTCATCTCTCCCACAGCAAAGAACTGGGGCATATCCTGCTCCACAAACCTCCAGGTTTCCTCGGCATTGGTGCGCCAGTTGGTAGGACAGGTGGACATGGCCTCCACAAAACTGAAGCCTTTTCCGGCCAACTGGTTTTCTAAAGCTTTTTTAATATAATTCTTCAACTGCTTCATATTAACGACGGTACCCCGGGCGACATAGGCCCCGTTCCGGGTAATGGCGGCAACCATTTCCGGCCCCTGGGTGGGGTAACCTGTTTTTTCCGGATCCCGTCCATAGGGTGAGGTTTCGGTCTTTTGCCCCGGCATGGTAGTAGGGGCCATCTGGCCGCCGGTCATACCGTACTGGGTGTTATTAACCAAAAAAACAGTTATTCTCTCATTCCGGGCAACGGCATTAACCAGGTGCTGAGAGCCAATGGCATAACCACCCCCGTCACCCATGTAAGCAATTCCTATTATATCTGGATTAGCCCTCTTAATGCCGGTAATAACCGGTATTGTACGACCATGGTGAGTTTGAATTGTATCTACATTGAAAAAGTCCCAGGAAAGCAAGGAACATCCGATATCACAACCAAATACTACCCGGTCCTGGATGCCAAGTTCATCTATGGCCTGTCCTATGGCTTTCAGGACCAAACCGTGACCGCAACCGGGACAAAATTTGTGCGGTTTACTTTCTACTCGCCAGCATTTTGGCATAGCAGGTTGCACAGACATGCTTGGGTGGCCTCCTTTCATTCTCTCGCAATGATGAAGATACTATTCAATCCCCTTAGCCCAGAATTCCTTTGGCCCTGGCCACCACTTCCTCGGCGGTGATACCTACGCCGGGCTTGAATAGAGACTGCATTTCGGCTTTGGAACCGTAAGCCGCCTCCTTGAGCAACCTGTCCAACTGGCCCTGGGCCGATTCAACCACCAGGATACGTGGTGTTTTGCCGGCAAGGGCTTTAAATTCTTTAGCCGGGAGGGGACGCAGAGTTATGGGGCGGAAGTAACCAACTTTATATCCAGCCTCCCGCAATTCGCTCACCGCCGCCTTGGCAGCCCGGGAAACAACTCCGTGGGATACTACCACCAGGCCGGCATCCTCTGTATCAAACGCCTCAAACTCTGCCACTTCATCAATGATGTTGTTATAAGCTGTAAACTGTTCCTGAAGAACGTCGTACAATTCTTCTTCCACATTATAGGTGTTGCGGTAATGGGCAGGCTCACGATCAACCCCCGGGACGCCGGGCTTGCCAACGTATGGTTCCGGTGTAATCAGTTCAATACCCCTTTCCTCCGGATCATACATTACCAGCGACTCTCTCATTTTGGCCTGATAGCCATCACCCAGCACAAAGGCGGGAAAGCGGTATTTCCAGGCCGAGTTGAAGGCCTTAATTGTATAATCAAAAAGCTCCTGGTGACTAGCGGTTGAATAGACAATGCGCATACCTTCACCATTCCCCCCGAGGGTAGTCAAGGTTACTTCCTGCTGGGAATAAATGACGGTGGCCGTGGAAGGGCCGCCCCTTTGCATAACCACCACAACGGTGGGCAGGCGCATTGCCTCAGCCATACTCATGGGCTCCTGCATCAAGGTGTTCCCCGGCCCCGCCGTTGCAGTAAAGGATTTTTTCCCGGCCATAACACCGCCAATGGTGGTGAATCCGGCAGAAAGCTCATCTTCGGTCTGCAAAAACTCTTTTTCATACTTGGGAGCCAATCTGGTCCAATAATGCATAATTTCATTCTGCGGGGTAATGGGATACCCGTACATGATATCCGCCTTGGCTGCCAGGGCAGCCCAAGCTACCACCTCATTGCCGGTCAAGAACGCTCTTTTTTCAGCTTGAATCGGCTTATCTGGCATCTAAACCGTGCACCTCCTAAATCTTCATCCTTTCGGGCATATTGCAACTGGCCTACCAGAAAGTGCGGGCCATATACCTGGTTAACACCTTCACCGGATTGCCTGCGCAGTCCCGGGAACCTATAGCCCCGGTCAACCCGGCTGCCACTGTTGTTGCTATCACCGGGAGGCCAAGAATTCTGGCTGCCTCTGCAACAATCACGGCGCCATTTTGAACTATCTCCATGGTGGTTTCATCACCCACGTGGGAATTATTTATAAGCCCGTGAACCGGGCCAAGCTGCCTGACATATTCCACAACATCTTCTAACGTTGCCGTCATCGGCCTGGCTATATTTATAACCGCATATATTTTCAGGTCCGGGTCGGTCCGGGCGCCCTCGATCAAATTAAGGGTTTTGGCCCCCTCGACACCATATCCTATATCCATAATAATATCTCCCGGCCGCCTGAGGGCCCACCGGTTTTCCGGCCGCAAAACATTGCCGGCCTCCCCAAGACCCATAGTTTCCCGGGTTTCCCAGGCCAATACGGTTAACCCCTGTTCCATTAACTCCTGCTTAATAGGCCGCAAGGTATAGCAGGGCTCCACTATGTCAAGGTCCACCAGCGTTACCTGACGGCTCTGCCCAGCTAATTCCAGGGCCCGGTTAACGGCAACTTCACTCTTGCCGCTGGCATACTCTCCTATGTAGGCCTCAACTATTCTGCCAATAAACCTCACCCCCAGGAAAGAAAACACTAATGCCAATATTTTGAACGAGACTTCATTCAGAGGGGGATTCAACCCCCTCTGAATGTTAGCCGAGTCCATACTGGACTTAACCGCCCTTTGAAACCCGCCGCCTACAGAGGCGGGGGTCTTAGGGCGGATTAGTT
>JBFMEU010000032.1:0-30133 GCA_040753155.1 Bacillota bacterium | reverse complement strand
ATATTCTCGGGGCATTCTGAATTCTGACTCCTGAATTCTGAATGCCTGAATGGGTGATGTTACCGGCTATGCTGCGTCGTTCGCTAACGATAACGCCGTGCCTCCACCTGGTTTACTGAATGCTTACGACTAATTTGACGCAGATCGGCGCCACGCGTATTTTGACAATTTCTCGATTACTGCCCAAACAAGTTGCAGTTACGGAAAAACTGGCAAAACTTTATGTATAAGACTTGCTTGGCTTCCTCCTGGTAACCGGGGTCAGACATCTATTATAGTTTATTAGCACTGGTAAATGGTAAACGGTACGGCCAGTAGCAAGCATTGGGGTGATACTCATGATCGGCAAACTTTTGGGAAACCGCTATGAAATACTGGAACAACTGGGCGGCGGGGGCATGGCCATTGTTTATAAAGGCCGGGACACCCGTTTGAACCGGTTTGTGACAATTAAAATACTGCGCCCCGAATTCATCAGTGATGAAAACTTTGTTATGCGCTTCAGCCGGGAGGCCCGTGCGGTGGCCAGACTTTCCCACTCCAACATTGTGAGCATTCACGATGTGGGGCAGGAGGAAGACACCCACTACCTGGTAATGGAGTATATAGACGGCCAGGACTTGAAAAGTATCATCAAGGAGCAGGGCACCCTGGCAGTGGCCCGGGCTGCGGAAATAGCCCGGCAGGTTTGCGCCGCCCTGGGGCACGCCCATGAAAACGGTATTGTTCACCGGGATGTCAAGCCCCATAATATTCTGATCACCAGGGATGGCCGGGCTAAATTAACAGATTTCGGGATAGCTGCCGAAGCATCAACGGCAACCTTCACCCATACCGACACCATTGTGGGCTCAGTTCACTACATCAGTCCCGAGCAGGCCCGGGGTGAGCCTGCCGGGCCCCACTCGGACCTTTACTCCCTGGGCATCGTCATGTATGAAATGCTCACCGGTCAGACGCCTTACGGGGGCGACAGCCCCATTGCGGTGGCCGTGAAGCATATTCAGGAGGAGCCGGCGCCCCTGCGCCAGATAAATCCCGGGGTGCCGGAAGTCCTTGCCGGCGTGGTGATGCGGGCCCTGGCCAAGGTCCCCGCCCAAAGATTTGCCGGGGCCGGGGAAATGTGCCGGGCCATCAAGCAGTGCGGTATTAACGAAGCTGAAGTTACCATGTTTATACCCCTGGATGATATGGCCACCACCGTGCTGCCGGCTGTTAAGGCGGATGACGGGCCGGAAGCGCCGGAAAAGAAGCTGGCCGCCGGTAACAGGAAAAGACTTGTTTGGATTCTGGCGCCCCTGATTATGCTGGCCCTGCTGGCGGGCGGGGCCCTGGCGTTGCAATATCTGTTTGGCACCCCGGATATCAAAGTGCCGGATGTGGTGAACAGGCATATTGATGAAGCTACGCAGATCCTGGAGGCCGAGGGATTGAAGGCGGATATAAGCCGGGAATATCATGGTGAAGTGCCTGAGAATCACGTTATTTCCCAGGGCATCGGCCCGGAAGATCCTCCTGTCAAGCCAGGCCGGTCAATTCCTCTGAGGGTCAGCCTGGGGCCGGAGATGAAAAAGGTGCCCAATTTGCAGGGGCGTACTTTAATCGATGCCCGGGTTATGTTGACAGAGCTGGGCTTTAAGATGGTGGACAGTGAAGATTACCATGACCTGACGGAGGAGGGCCTTATTTTCCTCCAGCAGCCGGAGGCCTCGGCCATGGCGCCAAAGGGCAGTGAGGTCCAGGTTACGGTCAGTAAGGGGCCGCCGCCAAGGCCGAGCTTTGTGCCTGATTTGACCGGCTATACCCTGGACAGGGCCAGGGCTGAACTGGCCGCCCTTGATCTTGTCCTGAACGAAAATGACATCGAATGGGACGATAACAATAATCAGTACCCCCGGGGGTATGTGGTGGACCAAGAGCCGGAACCGGGTGAAAGTATTGAAGAGGGCGGGGAAGTAAAAGTAACCCTGAGTAACGGGCCCGGTCCGGCTACCCGCAGCGCAACGATTACGGTTAGAGAATTGCCTGATGACGGGCTGTCCCACGAGGTTAAAATAGTTGTGCATGATGTCCAGGGAGAGCGTATAGTTTATGTTAACAACCACCTGGGGGGAGAAGAAGTGGTCCAACCAGTTCACTACCTGGGAAGGGCTGTAATTGAGGTGTATGTGGATAACAAGCTGGTAAGCAGGGAAAGGGTAAATTGAAACATTCCAAACAGGGGGGGATTATTTGTTTGAAGGGGTGATTGTCAAGGCCTATGGGGGTTTTTACTACGTCCGCAGCCCGGCCGGAGACCTGGAATGTACTTTGCGCGGGCGCTTTCGCCTGGGCAGGCAGGATATCCTGGTGGGGGACAGGGTTGGCTGTCAAACTACTGATTCAGCCAGGGGTGTGATTGAAAAAGTACATCCTCGCGCAACGGTTTTGACCAGGCCGCCCATCGCCAATATTAATCAGGCCGTAGTAGTATTTTCCTTTGTGAATCCCCGCCCCATTGCCCGCTTACTGGACAGGATTCTGGTTCAAGTGAGCTTCGCGGGCATAACTCCCCTGGTTTGCTTTAATAAGTTCGATTTGCGGGAAAGGGAAGACGCCCCGTGGCCGGAAATTTATCTTAAAGCCGGATACCGGGTGATCGTTACCAGTGCAGTCACCGGCGAAGGTGTTGACCTGCTGCGGCAAAGCCTGCAAGATCACAATTCTGTCCTGGCCGGACCTTCCGGGACTGGCAAGTCAAGTTTACTTAATGCTGTTCAACCGGATCTGGGCCTGAAAACTGACGCCATCAGCCGCAAATTAAAACGGGGGAAGCACACCACCAGGCATGTGGAACTGCTGCCCCTGACAGGGGGGGGTATGGTTGCGGACACCCCGGGTTTCTCCAGCTTAACCCTGCCGGACATGAAAAGGGAGGATTTGGGCTACTATTTCCCGGAATTTGAACAGTATTTTAACCGGTGCAAATTTACCGGTTGCCTGCACCGCAGGGAGCCGGTTTGCGGGGTCAGGCAGGCAGTGGAGCATCATGTCATAGCCCGGGAACGCTATACCAGCTACCTGACTTTCTTGGAGGAAGTTATGCAAAGGGAGAGGAGATACTAAGCTTGGTTAAGATTGCGCCATCAATTCTAGCAGCAGATTTTTCCTGTTTACGGGAGCAAATTGCCATCGTGGAGGAAGCCGGGGCGGAGTATCTGCACCTGGATATTATGGATGGTCACTTTGTGCCCAACATAACCTTCGGCCCGCCGGTTATCGCAGCCCTGAGACCACACAGCAAGCTCGTATTTGATGTGCACCTGATGATCAACGAGCCGGGACGTTACCTGGATGATTTCATCCGGGCCGGGGCGGATTTGCTGGTGGTTCACCCTGAGGCCTGCCCCCATCTGCACCGGACCCTGGACTACATAAAGGATAAGGGCCTCAGGGCCGGGGCCGCCCTTAATCCGTCCACCCCGCCCCAGGTGCTGGAATATGTGGTACCCCTGTTAGACCTGGTACTGGTAATGACGGTAAATCCCGGTTTTGGGGGACAGTCCTTCATTCCCTGGGTACTGACCAAGATTACAGCCCTCAAGGAAATATTGGACAGTGCCGGCAGCAAGGCTGAAATCCAGGTGGATGGCGGGGTGAATGTTGAAACGGCAGGCAGCATAGCCAGGGCGGGAGCTACGGTATTGGTGGCCGGTTCAGCTATTTTCAACCGCCCCGACCCGGCTGAGGCAGTGCGCGAAATCCGCGCGTCCGCTCTGGCCGGGGTAAGCAGCTGTCCTTAAAAAAACGAAAAAGGAGGTTTGTACTTAGTGTTTGTTAAAGATTACATGACTGCTGCGCCAATTACCATTACCCCTGCCACACCTGTTCTGGAAGCCCTTGAAATTATGAAGAGGCACGAAATTCGTCATCTGCCCGTGGCGGACAGAGGTAAGCTGGTGGGCCTGGTTACGGAGCGCGGTCTGCTTACAGTATCTCCCTCACCGGCCACAACTTTAAGCGTGTATGAAATGAACTATCTGCTGGCTAAAATGACCGTTAAGGAAGCCATGGTCAAGAGTTTAATTACCACAACCCCCGCCGCCACTATAGAAGATGCGGCCTTAATCATGCGAGATAAAAAGGTTGGCTGCCTGCCCGTCCTTGAAGCTGCAGAGCTGGTTGGCATTATTACCCAGACTGATATTTTTGACTCTCTGGTGGACATATTTGGACTGCGCAAGGCCGGCGTCAGGATTGTCGTGGAAACCCGAAACCGGCTGGGGGTGCTGGCGGACATTCTGGGTGTAGTGCGGGAAAACAATATCCACGTAATAGGTGTGGCCTGCCTTGACCGGGATGACGGAAAGGTTTATATTATGCTCAGGCTGCGGACGGCCAAACCGGAAACTATTGTGGAAAGCCTTAAGGCAGCAGGATTTAAAGTTGCCTATGGGATTGAAAATGAGGGTGGTTAAGTCTTTTTTGAAAATCCTGTCCACCGGAAATATTGATCCATTCTGTAAAACCAGCAATTAAATATGCCATATACCGGAAGAAGGGACAAATAACATGTATGAAGACCAGCTTTCACAAATAGCCCGGTATGTTGCCATCGCAGTGGACATCGCAACCCGAATAGTCAGGGGTGAATACCGGGAAGGCCAAAAAATATTTGGCCGTTCAACTCTTGCCGGCAAGTACAACGTATCACCGGAGACAATTCGACGCGCCCTGATCCTGTTGCAGGAAACAGGCATTGTTGATGTAATTCCCGGGGTGGGGGTAGTAGTTAAATCCCACCGGGCAGCCGAGGTCTACCTGGCGGAGTACGGGCAAAAGCAAGTATTAAGGGATATCCAGGAAAGGCTTACCATGCTGCTCAGGGAGCGGGACCGGGTCGATGCTGAAATTGAGCGTCTGACCAAAGATTTACTGGATTATACCTTTAAAATGGTGGGGCGCCTGCAAAAGATTGACGAGGTTAGGGTTTGGCCCGGCTCCCCCCTGGTGGGGAAAACCCTGGTGGAGCTGGATTTTCGTGCCCGCACCGGCGCCACTGTGCTCTCCATCTACCGTAACGGCCGGGAGATACTGTCTCCGGAGGCAAAAACGGTAATTCAATCCGGGGATGTGTTGATAGTTGTCGGGCCACCGGAGGTCAAAGAGGCCGTGTCCAACCTGGCCCGGGAAGTTAGCAGCCCGGAGAGGTTGCCCGGGGATAATTACGTAATGCTGGATACCGACAACGACAAGACTTCCGGCGCAGAGAAGCCCGGGCCGGAACTTGGCTGAAAACATTACAGGCCCATCTTCCATTACTTGGAGATGGGCCTGAGCTTTTTAAATACTCAGGAGTCAGAAGTCAGGAGTCAGAATGAGAAAACCAGCGAAAACATTTGAAGATTTACTGGTATGGCAGAAGGCGCACCTGTTCGTACTTGCGGCTTATCGTTTATCCATGGCGTTTCCGAAGTATGAGATATACGGTCCATTCTGAATTCTGACTCCTGAATTCTGAATACCTGAATAGTTACGAAGATTTACTCTATTTTCAGGATAGTTCCCCATGCCGCAAGCGGCGCCACAAATTCTGAAAATAGCAAGGTCATTCTATTTTCAGGATAGTTTTACTTTGAACACTCTGGCGCAGCCGGGGTAGTTTTTCATTGCCCGGGTGGGGTATGATATTTTTATAATCATTTTAATACCTGCCGTAATGTGAATGTTGGACTGGGGTGAGTAAATGTTAGAGCGCTTTTCATGGATCCGGCTCTTCCCGGCCAGGGCCATTGGCGGCTTTACCGCCAGGCCTGCCTGCAGGCGCTTCATTCGCCTGCTCAAGGGTGTGCTGCTTAGCCTGCTGGTAATTTTCAGTCCTTTTCTGGTATGGGTTATTTTGGCCCTGAACCGGGAATTAATTATCGTCATAGCCAATTCCGTGTGGCTTTCTTCGGTAGTTCCCGGCATTTTTGCCGCCCTGGGGGACCATGTCAACACCCCGGAGTTTGCCGCCGGATTTAACGAGGCCTCCCTGGGTGGCCTGTTAACCTTGTTTGGGGTTATTGTAACCGTCTGGTACTACCATGTCATACGGATCCAGGAAGTAACTGAAAAAAGGCTGTTTGTCATTGATGAACTGCTGAAAGAATTAAAGAGAAACCGCCGCACCCTAAGATTGCTGGCGGCGGTATCAGGGGAGGCCGGTGAAGCAGTGCCGGAGGGCAAGGATAACGAAGGCGGCCAATTGTTCCAAACCGAGGCCTGGCACAAACTGGGCGCTGATGTGGTACTTTTGCCCCGGCGCTTGCACATGCGCCTGAGTGTTCTTTATGGCTGCCTGAGGAACTGTAAGACCTTGCAGGACTGTGATAAACACCGGGCCACCATAGATAGGATTCATGATCTCATCAGTGACTTGCACCAGTACCGCAGCCGCCTGGGCCGGGCAACTCTGCCCTGAGAAGCGAGTCAAAGTGATTTTTTCAGTCTTCGATTATTTAGCAGTGAAAATTTTGTGTTTTAGGCTTCTCTGGCATGAATATTGACAGTTCAAATCATTGGGCCTATAATTAACACAAAAATGTAGTAACTACTCAGGAGTCAGGAGTCAGGAGTCAGGAGTCAGGAGTCAGAATGAAAAAACCCAGGTTCTGTTGAAGAATGCCGATATTACTTGATACTTACGAAGGATCTTGGATACGGTGATATTTACGAAACAAAACTTCTCTAATTGCTGGAAGCATATTCTCGGAGCATTCTGAATCCTGACTCCTGAATTCTGAATGCCTGAATAGTAACAAAATATACACCTTCAGGGACTGGTGAAATTCCGTACCGGCGGTTAGTGGCCACTGGCCCGAGCCCGCGAGCCCGCTTTGGGCTGACCCGGTGAAAATCCGGGGCCGACAGTAAAGTCTGGATGGGAGAAGGTTTGCCTGTGGCGCCGGCTTTTTGGCGAAAATGGCGGCAAGTTTGATTATTGCCCTGAAGTATGTATTTCAGGGTTTTATTTGTTGCAAAAAGGTATTGGCATTGTAACTACTCAGGAGTCAGGAGTCAGAAGTCAGGAGTCAGAATGAGAAAACCAGCGAAAACATTTGAAGATTTACTGGTATGGCAGAAGGCGCACCTGTTTGTACTTGCGGTTTATCGTTTACCCATGGCGTTTCCGAAGTATGAGATATACGGTCTATTCTGAATCCTGACTCCTGAATTCTGAATACCTGAATAGTAACTTGGCATTGCATTTAGCCGGGACGGAGATGGTAGGTCTGGATAATAAGTACATGCAAATGGCCCTGGATCTGGCCAGACAGGCCATGGGCAGGACCAGCCCCAATCCCATGGTGGGGGCGGTGGTGGTTAAAGAAGGACAGGTGGTGGGTACAGGTTACCACGTCAAGGCCGGCGCCCCCCACGCTGAGGTGCTGGCCCTGAACGAGGCGGGGGAGAAGGCCAGGGGCGCAACCTTATATGTAAACCTGGAGCCCTGCTGCCACCACGGGCGCACCGGGCCCTGCACCGAGGCTGTAATCAAAGCCGGGATAGGCCGTGTGGTGGCGGCCATGACAGACCCCAACCCCCTGGTGGCAGGGTACGGCTTCAGCCGGCTGCGGGAGGCGGGGGTTGAGGTTGCCACAGGAATAATGGAAGCTGAGGCACTCCGCCTGAACGAAGTATTCATTAAATTTGTTACCACGAAAACACCTTTTGTAGTGATGAAGGCCGCCATGAGCCTGGACGGCAAAATCGCCACCCGCACCGGAAAATCCCGCTGGATAACCGGGCCGGAGTCCAGAGAGTATACGCACAGGCTGCGGGATCGCTATGATGCCATTATGGTGGGTGTGGGAACGGTGCTGGCGGATGACCCCTCCCTGACCACCAGGTTGCCCGGAGGCGGTGGTAAGGACCCGGTCAGGGTTATTGTGGACAGTAAGGCCCGAATACCGCCGGGCGCCAGGGTAATTACCCGGCAATCCGCCGCCCCGGCCATTGTCGCCGTTACCCCGGCGGCTCCCGTGGAGCGGGTAAGGGAGTTGGAAATAGCCGGCGCTACGGTGCTTTATATACCCGGCCGGGGACCCCGGGTGGATTTGCGGGCCTTGTTTGCGGAGTTGGGTTCCCGGGGCATAACCAGCCTCCTTGTGGAGGGCGGCGCGGGTATTCACGGTGCCCTGCTGGATGCGGGGCTGGCTGATAAGGTGGTCTGGTTTATCGCCCCGAAAATTTTTGGTGGATCTGCCGCCCCGGGGCCGGTGGCCGGCCTGGGGGTGGATGAGCCGGGTGCTGCTGCATTTTTAAGGGAGGTAACGGTGTGCGGTTTCGGGGATGATATATGTGTAACAGGATATATGGGTCAGCGGGGTGGTTAGAGAGTGTTTACCGGTATTGTGGAAGAGCTTGGGACAATTAATTCTTTGCGGCGGGGCGCCGACTCGGCGGCGCTCAAGATCTCTGCCCGGACTGTCCTGGAAAATTTAAAACTGGGGGACAGTATTGCTGTCAACGGCGTCTGCCTGACCGTAACTTCCTTCAATGAGCGTGGTTTTAGTGCAGATGTAATGGCTGAGACCCTGGCCAAAACAAATCTGGGCAACCTCTGCCCGGGTGACAGGGTTAACCTGGAGCGTGCCCTGGCCCTGGGTGACCGCCTGGGCGGGCACCTGGTTAGTGGACACATAGACGGGGTGGGCAGCATCACCGGCAAGGCAAGACATGATATTGCCAGCGTGGTAACCATTGCCGCGCCCCCGGGGGTAATGCATTATATCATCAATAAGGGCTCAGTTGCCATTGACGGGATAAGTCTTACTGTAGTGGATTACGGGGAGGACAGTTTTAGAGTTTCTTTAATCCCCCATACGGCATCGGCCACCACCCTTGGCTTCAAGCAGGTTGGTGACAGTGTTAACCTTGAGGGGGATATGATTGGCAAGTATATTGAAAAGTGGTTTACTGCCAGGGAAAACAAGGAGAGCCGGGGGCGGGGAATTTCAGCAGAGTTCTTGGCCCGCCACGGTTTTCTGTAAAAAATTAGTAAGTATTCAGTAAACGAACCGCCACAGTTACAGCTAAAAATGCAGAAAGGGATGGGTCAAATGAGGTTAAGTACCATTGAAGAGGCAATTGAAGATATTAAGCAGGGTAAAATGCTGGTTGTTGTTGATGATGAGGACCGGGAAAACGAGGGAGATCTGGTTATGGCCGCCGAGACGGCAACCCCCGAGGCGGTAAACTTTATGGCCACTTACGGCCGGGGCTTAATCTGTATGCCCATAACAGGCGAGCGGCTGGACGAGCTTGAATTGCCGGCCATGGTAACCCACAACACTGATCCCCACCATACAGCCTTTACAGTGTCGGTGGATTACAAAACTACCACCACCGGCATCTCAGCTCATGAACGGGCACTGACCATTAAGGCCATGCTGGATCCCTCCATCCGCCCGGAAGACCTGCGCCGGCCAGGACATATTTTCCCTTTACGGGCCAAAGACGGGGGCGTTTTGCGTCGGGCCGGCCACACTGAGGCCGCCGTTGATCTGGCCCGGCTGGCCGGGCTTTACCCGGCCGGCGTGATCTGTGAAATCATGAAGGACGACGGAACCATGGCCCGGATGCCGGAGTTGGTGGAGTTTTGCCGGCAGCATGAATTAAAATTGGTCAGCATAGCCGATTTGATTCAGTACCGGCGCCGCCATGAAAAACTTGTCCGCCGGGTGGACTCGGCCAAATTGCCGACCAAGCATGGTGATTTTGTGGCTGTGGGCTATGAGAGCGTGCTAGACCAGAAAAACCATATTGCCCTGGTCATGGGGGACCTGGGCCGGCATGAGGCGCCGCCGGTCAGGGTGCACTCCGAATGCCTTACGGGAGACGTGTTTGGCTCTTCCCGGTGTGACTGCGGCGACCAGTTGGCCAGGGCGATGCAAATAATTCAAAATGAGGGCGCAGGTGTCTTGCTGTACATGCGCCAGGAGGGGCGGGGGATTGGCCTGCTGAATAAAATCCGGGCCTATCACTTGCAAGATTTGGGTAAGGACACCGTGGAAGCCAATGAGGCCCTGGGCTTTCCCGCAGACCTGAGGGATTACGGCATAGGTGCCCAGATCCTGGCTGATCTGGGCCTAAGCAAAATTCGCTTGATTACCAATAATCCCCGCAAAATAGCGGGCCTTGAAGGGCACGGACTTCAGGTGGTGGGACGTATTCCCATTGAAATTTCACCCTGCCAGACCAACCAATTTTATCTGAATACCAAAAAGAAAAAACTGGGCCACTTGCTGTCCATAGGAGAAAGGTAATTTAGAAGAGTTGAGTGTGGAGTGTGGAGTGTGGAGAGTTGAAAATACTTGTATTGGCTTGAACTGTTGCACGAAACAGAATATATGAGTGATACGGAATTTCAATCTGTTTATGATGATTGTATTGAAATTAAGAAAATGTTAATGGCAACCACAAAAACCATGGCAAATAAAAACTCAACTCTTAACTCTCAAAATGATGTAAAAAGGGGAGAAATAAATGCCGAATATTTATGAGGGACATTTAATTGGCCAGGGTTTAAAGTTTGGCCTGGTGGTGGGGCGTTTTAATGAGTTCATTACGAACAAACTGGTTAGCGGCGCCCTGGACGCCCTGTACCGGCACGGTGTGGCCGACCAGGATGTGGATGTGGCCTGGGTGCCCGGGGCCTTTGAAATACCTATGGTTGCTCAAAAAATGGCAGCGCGGCAGAAGTATGACGCAGTGATTTGCCTGGGAGCGGTAATCAGGGGGGCGACA
Source organism: Bacillota bacterium (assembly GCA_040753155.1). GTDB lineage: Bacteria > Bacillota > Desulfotomaculia > Desulfotomaculales > JBFMEU01 > JBFMEU01. The sequence continues at coordinate 19,363 of JBFMEU010000032.1, read as the reverse complement.
CCCCACTTTGACTATGTGGCCGCCGAGGTTTCCAAGGGTGTGGCCAAAGCAGGCCTGGAAACGGGCAGGCCGGTAATCTTTGGCGTCATCACTGCGGACACCATAGAGCAGGCCATTGAGCGGGCCGGCGCCAAGGCTGGTAATAAAGGCTGGGATGCGGCTGTAACGGCAATTGAAATGGCCAATCTAATACAGGTAATTAAGGACTAAAATTAGCAACTGCGCCCTGGGGTAAACCGGGCGCAGTTTTGATGTTAAAGTAAAAAACGGCGAAACGCCGTTTTTGTTAAATGGCTCTTTGGATTTTTCCGCTACGCAAACACCTGGTGCAGACAAGCACCCGGCGGGGGGTACCTTCAATAACAGCCTTGACCCGCTGCAGGTTAGGGGCCCAGGTGCGCTTGGTCCGGATATGGGAGTGGCTTAATTTCATGCCCACCGCAACACCTTTGCCGCAAACAACACAACGTTTTGCCATAAGAAACACCTCCTTTGAGGTTAAATGTTTCACATTTAGCAACCAGCAATTAGTATATCACAGATTACCAGATTATAAAAGAATAAATGTTTTGAAACGGGGCGCCGGCTTGGATATGGTAAACTTTGGAATGGTAACAACTCAGGAGTCAGTAGTCAGAATGAGAAAACCAGCGAAAACATTTGAAGATTTACTGGTATGGCTTGCGAAAAAGCTACCTGACCCCTTGTTGGTTTACACTTATCTAATTACCATTTAGTTAATATTTTTTACATTTCAGCTTTAATATATTTTTATGGCGGGGCCGGTATTATAAAATAACAGGGTGATGATTCGGAATATTGAAAAAAGGAGGCGCTGATCAACGCTGGTTATAAAACTGTTTTTGATAAATCTCTAAACCAAAAATGCAGGGGAGGGGTTTTTATGGAACATAAAAAACCAGGTACAGGTCTTGTCCCGCCACATGTGAAGAAGTTAATTGATTGGGCAGCGGAAGATACCGAGGGGTTCTGGGGCTGCGCTGCCGAGCAGGCAATGAGTGAAATAAGGTGGTTTAAAAAGTGGGATAAGGTTTTTAACTGGGATTACCCCGCTTTCCAGTGGTATATTGGTGGCCAAACCAACATTTCATACAACTGTCTGGATTACAATATTGAAAAAGGCCGTGCCGGCCGGGCAGCCATTGTTGCCGAGTCCGGTGAGACGGGAGAGGTGCGCACGGTAACATATGCCCAGTTATTTGACCTGGTAAAACAGTATACCAGGGCGCTTAGGGGACTGGGTGTGGTCAAGGGCGACCGCATTTCCATCTATATGCCCACAGGTATTGAATCCATAGCTGCCATGCTGGCTTGTGCCAGGGCGGGCGCGATTCATGTTGTTATATTCGCTGGTTTTTCCTCCAAGGCTGTTGCTGACCGCCTGAATATATCCGGCGCCAAGTATATACTTACTCAGGATGAAGGATCCAGACGGGGTAAGCCGGTGCCCTTAAAGCCAATTGTTGATGAAGGTATTTCCATGTGCCCGCCGGACCTGGTGCAAAAAGTGGTTGTACTGAGGAAGAACCAGGAGCAGGAGCCTGTCATGGTGGCGGGGCGTGATATTTACTGGGAGGAGTTTTTAGCCGGCGGCCAGGGACAGAGCGACGATTATGAAGTCATGGACTCCGATGATCCGTTATTCATGCTGCCGACTTCCGGGACTACGGCCAAGCCCAAAGTAACTGTACAAAAGCATGGCGGTTACCAGATTTACGTCTACAGCATGGGCAAGTGGATTTATGGCCTGCGGGATTCTGACGTGTGGTTCTGCACATCGGACATCGGCTGGATCGTGGGGCACAGCTATAACGTGTACTGTCCGTTGCTGACCGGATGTACCAGTGTAGTGTACGAGGGTACACCGGACTACCCCACCAAAGATATGTGGTGGAGTGTGGCCTCACGGAATAAAGCCACGGCGCTGTGGCTTTCCCCCACCGGAGTGCGGGGCATGATGCGTCTGGGCATTGAGCAGGCTAAAAAACACGACCTTGGCACAGTAGAAAGGGTTTTCTGCGCCGGGGAGGTTTTAAACCCGCCGGCCTGGTCCTGGCTGCAGGAACAGGTTTTTGAGAATAAGGTACCTGTAATGGATCACATGTGGCAAACAGAAACTTCCGGACCCATTTTTGCCAACCCGTACGGCCTTGGTATTATCCCCATCAAGCCGGGGTCCGCCCATATTCCGGTACCGGGGGTGGTGGCCGAGGTGCTGGATGAAAAGGACGGCAAGCCTTTGCCGCCGGGTGAAAAGGGTATTGTGGTGATTAAAAAGCCATTCCCGGGTCTGGTATCAACCCTTTGGGGCGACCCTGAAAGCTACCTGTACAGTTACTGGGAGCGACTGCCTATTACCAAGGGTATGTATCTTTGCGGGGATGCCGCTGCCATGGATGAAGACGGCTATATCTGGTTTGCCGGGCGTTCCGATGAAGTTATTAAAATTGCCGCCCACCGTATTGGTACAGTAGAGGTGGAAAGCGCCCTCATTTCCCACCCGGCGGTTGTAGAGGCAGGGGTGGCCGGTGTTCCCGATGAGCTGAGGGGCGAGGTGGCCGCTGCTCTGGTGGTGCTCAAGCAGGGGTTTGAGCCCACTGAAGAAATGAAAAACGAATTAATAGTCCATATACGTAAAACCATGGGCGCCATCGTGGTAATGAAGGACATCCAATTTGTTAACACGCTGCCCAAAACCCGCAGCGGTAAGATTATGCGGCGGGTAATGAAGGCTGTCTGGTCCGGCAAGGATGTCGGAGACTTATCCACCATTGAGGAAGAAGCTTCAATTTCTGAAGTTATAGAGGCCATTGCTAAAATGAAAAATTTGTAGTCTAAATAGATTACAGAAACATTAAAAAATTAAAATTTGGATATAAGTGGAGTCAGACGATCCTGCATTGACTGGTTCCACTTTTTTTTGTACAGCGCTGCTTGTCCGGTCTGAAACAAAAAACTTTAATGGTTGTTTTGCCTCTGCAGGTTTATACTATAAGACCTGCTATTATTTTTCACGAATTGTCTTAATGATATTGCTAATACTAGAGATAGAACCACAACAAAAAATTAAACTATTTAATAGGAGGTAATTCAATAATGCCACGTAACAACAACGAACCTGTAACTCCAGGCGCTGGCAGCGCTCTTGACCGGATGAAGTTGGAAATAGCTAATGAACTGGGCATTCCCAATTACCAAAACATAGACAAAGGGGAACTGCCGAGCCGGGTAAATGGTTATGTTGGTGGTAACATGACCAAGAAAATGGTAGCCTTCGCCGAGCAGGCCCTGGCCCAGGGCAACATTAACCAAATAACAGCTTCTGCCCCGACTGAGCAACCTTATCAAGGCACCCAATAATGTCCTTTTCCCTGAGCCATTCTAAAATAGGGAAAGGTAAATTGCAAAAAAACCGCAGCAAGGGAGAACGCACAAAGTGTTCTCTCTTGCTATTCTACGTTTTAGGGAAGTATGCCATATTTAAAAACTAATGCAGATAATAGGCATAATCCTCTGCAGGAATACCAGGATGAAGGGACAGGGAAATGCCACCGGCAATAATGTTGGCGGTGTCCTTGATTAGAGTGTCAATTTCTTTAGGGGTTACTGTCAGATCACCTGCAAAGGGCTCCAGAACCTTATTAATCACTTCGTCTTGAGTATCGTTACCCCGGGCATATTGATTAGGGGCAAAGGCCTTATCCTTTTCGGCCTGGTAAAGATCAATCGCATCTTTAGCTATAACAGCCGCATGGCAGACCGTGGGAACCCCAATGGCAATTACGGGAACACCCATGGTTTCCTTGTTTATGCCGGTACGCTGGTTGCCTATGCCGGAGCCGGGATTGATACCGGTATCGGCAATCTGGATGGTGGTGGCAATTCTGGCTACATTGCGGGCGGCCAGGGAGTCTACGGCGATGACTAATTCTGGCTGTACTTTCTCAACCACCCCCCGGATTATTTCGGCTGTCTCAATGCCGGTAATCCCCAGTACACCGGGCGCCAGGGCACTTACCGGGCGCATGCCGCCCTTGAGCTCCCCGGGGGCATATTTGAACAAATGCCTGGTAACTAAAGTTTTACCAATTACCGTGGGTCCCAGGGAATCGGGGGTGGCGTTCCAGTTGCCAAGTCCAACCACCAGCACGTTGGCTTCCATTGATAAATCAAAAAGAGAAGTCAGCTGTTTACTTAAGATCCCGGTAACTTCACGGTGGGCCTGCTGATTATTCTGTCTTATTACCGGCGCTTCAATGGTTATATAGGTGCCAATAGGCTTGCCCATAATGGCTGCGGCTGATTTTTCCTCGATAATAACTGTTGTGACTTCGGCAAACTGGTACCTTTCCCGGTCGATTCTGGCTCCGGGAATTTCCTTGCCTGTTTCACCCCGGATAATTTCCCTGGCCTCCAGAGCCAGATCCAAGTTGATGTTAAAGTGGGTTAAGAACTCTTTTCTCAGCAAAGCTCCCTCCTTCCAAGGACAGTCTTATAATGCGCCTCAAGCGATGTCATTATGCGCTGGAAGGGTAAAAGTTGTGCAATATATGAAAGAAATCGATCTTTTAGATATACTGTGTTATAATAATTTTTGGCAAGGATAATCCCTGTTTTGAAAGGGGTTTTGGTTTTGCGGGTAATTTCCGGGTCCGCAAAAAAAAGGCGTCTTAAAGCGCCGCCGGGCCGGAGCGTGAGACCCACAGCCGACAGGGTTAAAGAGGCTCTGTTTAACATCCTGGCGGAGAGAATCCCCGGTTGTACATTTTTAGATCTCTATGCCGGAAGCGGTGGCATTGGCATCGAAGCCCTCAGCCGTGGCGCTGATTATGTAACGTTTGTGGAAAAGGATGCCCGGGTGCTCAAAGTGCTTGGTGAAAATTTACAGTTAACCGGCCTGGAGGGCAGAGCGGAAACAGTGCCTGGTGATGTTGATGTTGTGCTGGAACGAATCGCCGGGCAGGGCCGGAAATTTGATGTTATCTTTATGGACCCGCCCTACAGGCAAAATCTGGCGGTTGGCACACTGGCCAGATTGTCAGGGTATGGACTTCTGCGAGACCAGGGGCTGTTGATAATTGAGTCGGGCAAGGAAGAGAAAATGCCGGTATGTTCCGGGCTTTTAAAGATGATTAGGCAGGAAAGATATGGAGATACCATGCTTTCTTTCTATGTAGTCGAACAGACCGGAGGAGAGGTGGACAATTTTGAGAGTGGCAGTGTATCCCGGTAGTTTTGATCCTGTGACCTGTGGGCATCTGGATATTATAGAAAGGGCTGCTCAAATGTTTGACCGCCTGGTGGTTGCCGTATCCAGGAACGCCAGCAAAAAACCGCTGTTTTCAGTTGCGGAGAGGGAGGACATGCTCCAGGAGGTTTTGCAGCCCTACTATAATGTGGTTATTGATTCCTTTGACGGCCTGACTGTAAATTATGCCAGGGAACAGGAGGCACAGGTGATTATACGGGGCCTTAGGGCTATATCGGATTTTGAAAATGAGTTTATGATGGCCTTAACCAATAAAAAATTACAATCATCAGTTGAAACGATATTTTTAATGACCCGGGCTGAGTATTCGTTTATCAGTTCCAGCGCTGTCAAAGAGGTTGCTTTTTATGGCGGGTGTGTACGGGATCTGGTCCCGCCGCAAATAGAAGAAAGGTTAAGAAAAAAATATGAACAGGTCCTGCAAGGGACTGGCCGGGAGGGATAAAAGTGGAGCTTTTTAATGTTCTAAATGAACTGGAAGAGCTCATCGAAAGCAGTACGAAAGTTCCCATGACCAAGAGAGTTTTGGTGGATGAAGAAAAGTTGCTTGATTACCTGGACCGGATTCGTACTGCCCTGCCTGAGGAGATGCGGCAGGCAAAATGGGTGATGCAGGAAAGGGAAAAAGTTATTACGGAGGCCAGGCGGGAGGCGTCCCGGGTACTTGAAGATGCCCGGAATGAGGCCGGCCGTACGGCGGAGGATGCCCAAAGACAATTGGAAAGACAGGCCGGCCAGTCAGAAGTGGTCAGGCTGGCTGAGCTCAAGGCAGCCGACATGGAAGAGCAGGCCAGGGGAGTGGCCGAAGAGATAAAGCAGGGCGCCAGGGATTATGCCGAAGATGTGTTAGCCCAATTGGAGGGTAATCTGACCAAAATAATGGCCCAGGTTTCCGCGGGGCGGGAAGAATTGAAAAAAATGAACAAAGTTACCCAATAAGCAGGGCTGATGCTCTGCTTATTGGACAGGACAGATCACAGGGAATTAAGGATTGTATTCCAGTCACAGTACCTTTCAACATTTTCCATCGCTGCTCCAATTATGGCAGTATCACCAGGCCGGATATGCCTGGAGAGGATATTGATTCTCTCAATGGTGGTATAGGTGTCCTGGTACACCAGAATGACCGGCACACCCTTTTCCGAGGCCCGGGCCAGCACTTTAACATCCGGGTACAGCCCGCCCGTTAAAATCAGCACCGAGGTGCTGGTTTCCAGGGCCGCCAGGGCCAGGTCAGCCCGGTCGCCCCCGGTGATGAACGCTTTGTTGGGTGCGCGTCGCAGGTAACCCAGGGCCCCTTCTATGGTCATTGCCCCAACAACCACCTCTTCCACCGGCAGATGCATATTTTCCGATCCAGTCAGTATTTCTCCGCCGATGGTTTCAAAGTATTCAGAAACTGTGGGAAAAGCTATTTCCGGGCGTACCGGAATGATGCCCAGGGTGCGGAGGCCGTGCTGCTCCAGCAGGGTTCTGTAAATTCCCTCGGTTTTAGCCAGCAGGGGACGGGGCACGTTGTTAAAAATGTTTCCTGCCACCCGCACACTGTTAAGGCGCAGATAATGATTATAGAATACTGCTTTGTCCAGGCTAAAGTCATTATCAATGCGAATCATGAAAAGTGTTGCGGCGTTAAATTCCCTGGCCAGGGTGGCCGCGTCAAGACCGTAGGAAGTCATGACATGGGGGTAGCCGGCGCCGCCGATAATCAGCACATCGGCGCCCGCGGCCATCCGGCTGTATGCTTCACGCAGGCGCATTGCATACTGGCCGGCCGGGATGCCCGAAAGATAAGACGGTCCGGCATTGCAGGGCGCTATAAATTCTATCGGCTGCTCCAGGTTCAGCACCTGCTTCATCAGGGCGGCATCCTCATCCAATTTGCCTGCGCTGCCTGGATTATTGCTAACGGGCTTAAAATACGCCACCCGGTAGCCCTGCTGTCTAAATTTAAGGGCCAGTCCCAGGGCCATGGCGGTTTTTCCACTGCCGCCGGTGCCCATGATATACAGGTTTTTCACCGCAATCCACCTCACGATATGGTTATTTTAATATCCAGGGCCGCTATGCCCCGGGGATAAGCAAAGGCTGGATTAATATCAAGCTCTTCGATTTGCGGGAAGTCCAGAACTAAACGGGCTACCCGGGCGACGGCATCAATAACCGCCTCAAGATCAGCCGGCCGGTCACCCCGGTAGCCGCGCAGCAGGGTGTAGGCCTTGGTTTCTTCCAGCATAGACCTTATTTCCGGCGGGTTTAGCCCCCGGGCCAAACGGAAACTGATGTCTTGAATTAAATTAACATAGATGCCGCCGAGCCCCACTGCCACCAGAGGACCGAATTGAACATCCCTGGACATGCCGATGATAATTTCGATGCCCTTAGGCATTAATCTTTGCACCTCTATCCCGTGAATTATCACCTGGGGCATGTATTTCTGCACATTTTCATTTATTTCAATGAATCCGGCCTTAACCGCCTCCGGTGTTTCAAGTCCAATCAAGACACCGCCCACGTCTGTTTTGTGCATTATTTTGGGGGAGGCCACCTTCATGGCCACCGGATAGCCCAGCCTATCGGCAAGGGCGGCGGCCTCTTCCGGAGAGTTGGCCAGGTAGATGGGGGTTGCGGGGATGCCGTAGGCTTCTGCCACGGAGGCCGCCTCACTGCCCAGCAGAACAAGGCGCCCATCATGTTTGACATTATGCAAAATCTCTTCGGCTTTGGCGCGATCTGGATCAATATTGAACGAGGCTTCATTCAGAGGGGGATTCAACCCCCTCTGAATGTTAGCCGAGTCCATACTGGACTTAACCGCCCTTTGAAACCCGCCGCCTACAGAGGCGGGGGTCTTAGGGCGGATTAGTTCAGTGATGAACTGGCCGGCCCTTGTTTGGTCAGATTTTTCTTTATACCGGGCGTAATTTGTCATGCCCGCCAGGGCTGTTATGGCCGGTTCCGGGAAGGTAAAGCAGGGGATTCCCGCCCTGGACAGCAGCCGGGCGCCTTCGGCAAGCATTTCTCCCCCCATATAAGCGGCAAACACCGGCTTGGCCGAATGCGACCGGGAGGTGTCTACAATGGCCCGGGCTATGTTTACCGGATCGGTTACAGCGGTGGGGCAGACCAGAATCAGGGCGCTGTCCACACCCGGGTCTGCCAGCGCCTTTTCCAGGGCCAGGCGGTAGCGGTCTACTCCGGCGTCACCCAGGACGTCAACCGGGTTATAAATATTTGCTTCCAGGGGTAATTCCCGCCTTAGATCTTCCACCGTATCTCTGGTGAAACTTGACATACTTAGTCCCTGGCCCTCGATGGCATCGGTGGCCAGAATGCCGGGGCCCCCGGCATTGGTGACCACGGCCACCCGCCCGCCGGCGGGAACAGGCTGTTTGGAAAAAGCTACGGCCAGGTCGAATAGCTCGGGCATGTTGCGGGCCCTGATCACACCACAGCGCCGGAAGGCGGTTTCATAAGCCAGGTCACTGCCGGCCAGCGCCCCGGTATGTGAGGATGCCGCCCGGGCTCCGGCCTGGCTGGTTCCGGATTTGAGGATGATTACCGGTTTTTTGGACGCCGCCTTTTCTGCTGCGGCCAAAAAGTGTTGACCGTCCGCAACGTCCTCAATATAGCACAGGATAACCCTGGTATGAGGATCGTCGGCAGCTTCCTCAATAAAGTGGGATTCTGTCAGGTGCGCTTTATTGCCCAGGCTGATCACCTTGCTAAAGCCCAGGCCGGTGGCCCGGCTCCAGTCCAGGATGGCCACCAGCATCGCCCCGCTCTGGGAGATGAAGGTTATTTCCCCCCTGGTGGGAAAGGTGGCTGAAAAGGACGCGTTGATGGGGGTATGGGTGTCCATCATGCCGACACAGTTCGGCCCCAGCAGATTCATGCTATAGTTCCGGCAAGTGTCAATTAATTTTTTTTCTAATATCTGCCCCTCCTGACCAATCTCTTTAAACCCGGCGCTAATTACAACCAAATGTTTAATGCCTGCTTTGCCGCATTCTTCGGCAACCTGGATGGCGGCCGTGAACGGTACCGCTATGACCGCCAGGTCTATGCCGGCATTTACCTCGGCCAGACGCGGGTAGCAGGGCAGGCCGGCTATTTCCCCGGCCCTGGGGTTGATGGGATAAATCTTTCCTTTGAATTCACTGGCCAGCATGTTCTTGACAATGGCGTGTCCAATTTTCCCCGGTGTCGCGGAAGCGCCTACAATAGCCACTGAATCGGGGGCGAAAAAACTACCCAGTTCTACCAAAACACTTCACCCTTTTGTCCAGGTATTATGTTGCAGATAATTTCAAAATCATGTTGGAACATATCATTTCCGGGAGTGGACCCGGACATGCAATATAATACAGTTGGGCGATTTCTGGCGGGCATTCTGAATCCTGACTCCTGAATTCTGAATACCAAATAGTAACTTTACAATACAGAATTGTATATGCATACAGGATTTTTTATTAATACGTTGTAATACATAACCAGACATTTAAGCGAGGACGGGATGTAAATGAACAGCAGCTTATTATTTTTTGTGCAGGGTATACCTGAAATGGCAGGGTTTACCGCCCTGAGTCTGGCCCTGGCGGGGGTTCCTTTGCGCTGGGGCCGGATCGTGGCCATTGGCCTGTTTCTGGCCGTGGTGATATTTTTGATTCGGTCATTGCCGTTTGCATTCGGTCTGCACATGATCGCGGGTGCTTTGCTGGCAGTTGTAATAATCGCCAAAGGCACTTCTGTTTCTCTCCCCAAGAGCTTTTTAGTCGTGTTTGTCAGCGGCATTATCCTGGCTTTTTTGGAATGGATTATTCATGAGTCGTTATTTGCCTTAATCCGTCTTAATTTGCAGACGGTACTTGAAAACGAATTGTTATGGACTTTACTGGGACTACCCCAGGCAGTAATTTTACTGCTGCTGGCAGTTCTGATTGCGCGGTTTCGAAAATCTGTGCCGGATAAGTGGAGAATATGAGTTACCTTTCTTTCAGCAAGCGCTGGGCCGGTTATCTGGCAACCAAAACCGGGCTGGCCTCGGAAAAAGAACAAATTCTCACCTATGTCATTGAAGTTTTATTCTTAAACCTGGCCAATGTAATTCTTACTCTTTTGCTGGGTTTGATGCTTGGTGTGCTGCCCGGAACCGCCGCATGCCTGTTAACGGTGGCCATTTTCAGGCACACTGCGGGCGGGGCGCACTCCAGTTCCCCCCTGCGCTGTGCTATGGTCACTGTTATGGTGTTTCCCTGTCTGGCCCTCCTGGCCTCAGCTTTAGCACAGGTTGGTCAATTTTATTCCGACCTGCTGTCTGGGCTGGCTGTATTTATCGGCCTGATGGCAATTGTACTTTTAGCGCCTGTGGACTCGCCGGCGGCGCCAATTATTTCTCCCCTCAGGCGGAGAAGGCTGAAGTTTTTGTCTATCCTTGCGATTATATTAGTAGCGGCACTGATTGCAGCGCTTCGTTACAGCTCACTGGACTATACCGCAGAAATTCAATTATGTCTGGCACTTAGCCTTTTGTGGGTTGGTTTTATCCTGAGCAGGCCGGGCCACCTTCTGATGATGTTTATTGATACTATAGATATACCAACCAAAAGGAGGTGAAGTTTAATGAAAAACTTGGGCTATCGCTTGTTCGGCTTTATGGTTGCGGCGCTCCTATTCCTGGCCAGTGTTACTTCAGCATCAGCGTGCCTTTTTTCACACTACCAGCCCGAAGTGCCTGAGTCACTAAGAAAGTAGGACAGGGGGGAGAGGTGGTTATGCCACCTCTTTCTTTTTAACGCTCACGAGGTAACCACCCGGGAAAAACGCCGTCTGGAAAAGCAGCTCAAGTGGGCTGCATTTCCAGAGTACCAGACGCTGGAGACATTTGATATCAGCGAACAAAAAGCCTTGAGTCAAAAGCAGTTAAATCAGCTTAAAGAACTTCACTGGCAGCGCAGGGCGATCATCGTTCAGCTGGACAGCGGTCGCCGGATAGCCGCCTCCATGAACGGTATGCCCCACGGCCTGGGCTCGATTCCTGTAAAAAGCAGATACCTGAATAGTTAAAAAATAAAAAATATTTAATTTTTAATACCAGGCTAATACTATTTTAACACTGGCGAAGTATATTGTTATTAAGATAAACCCGATAGCGGGAGGTCGAAGCCATAATGGTTTTGGTCTCCTTTTTTTATTCTTAAATCAATTAGTACTAGAAAGCAATTTAACTAATACAAATTGAGGGAGGTTTACTTATGGGCAAGCGGTTTTTAAGTGTTTTTCTTGTGTTCCTGATTTTACTGACCATGTATCCAATTACAGCTGCCGCTCAAACTTCGGTGAATTATGCTTTAGGCAAGCCGTACACCGTATCCGTACCCTGCCAGAGCAGTTTCGGCAATGCCGGCACTCTGGTAACCGACGGCAATATCTATTCGTCAGCGTATATTACCGGCAACGGAGCCGGCGGCGGTTCTTCCGTTGCGCTCACCGTCTATTTTGAAAAAAGCTACACCATTGACAGGATCAAGGTGTGGCACTACTGGGCTGACGGCAGGACCTACCACGATCCCAAGACGGAGATCTCGGAAGACGGGATAAACTGGACCACTGTCTCCGGCGCCACATATGGCGGAGAGTATAAAGAAAGCGAGCAGGGCAAACTCATTACCTTCAACCCGCAAAAAGTCCGCTACATTAGAGACTGGATCAACGGTTCAGATAAAGACAATGAGAACCGCTGGGTGGAGATCCAGGCCTTTGGCCCCCCGCAGACCGGCCAGGACGTGAAACAGTCCCTGCCTTTTAACGATCCCCTGGAAAGCACCGCCAACATAACCGGATTGGATCCCGGAACGGTAACCTTGACCCAGGACAGGGTGAGCGGGAATTATGCCGTAAAAGTCACGGCGGGGGACAACCCCTCCCAAAACTGGGTCTCCTATAACCTGGCCACTTCCGATCCTTTTAACATCGCCCAATTCACCCGGCTTAGACTCTGGGTGAAACCAGGTCCCGGTGCCAAATGGCTTGAATTCTGGACCAGGGACCATAACAGCGGAGTGGATTGCAAGATTACCAGCAACCGGGACGCTGACGGCACTTTTAAAGTCGGTTCGGACCTGGAGAGCGGCAAGTGGAACCAGGTTACCTTGGACTTAACCAAAACAACCAGCGGCTTGGTCCAGGCGAAAAACCTGTGGGTGCGCACAAACGACGTCTCAACCTGGTATTACGATGAAATTACCTCTGTCTACTCACCTGTGCATAAACTGGACCTGGCCAAGCTGGTCAACGGGCAAACCCGGCTGGTTAACGGTGAGTTGCAGTTTAAACCAAGCGGCGCCAACACCTACGACACAACCCCCACCATTCTTGGCTCCCAGAACCAGCCGGGCTTTAGCAGGACAGACACCAGCCAGGCCGATTTTCAGGCAGGAGCGGCAGAGGGCGTGGTGGCGAACAGCGGTGGGGCACTGGTCTTACAGAAGGAAGGCGCCGAGTATGCAAGCACAGCTACCTTAAACGCCGACTTCAGCGGAACACAGAGCAATATCCAGCCGGTAAACGATTCTCTAAAGCTGGCCACCGGCAGCTCCATTGACAAATCCACCCCGGTGGATGTTGCCATTTGGACGTCCTCCTCTTATAACTACATGAACGCCTATTCAAATAATGGTAGAAAAATCGCCCGGGATAATAACGGTACTTTATATGTTGTATATGCATATTACAATTACGTTAGCGAAAAAAATCTAATTTACTGCAAAAAATCAACAGACAACGGCAGTACCTGGATCGATACCGGTTTTCCCTTAATTTCGAATTATGACCAAAGCAGCCCTTCCATTGCCATAGACAGCCACAATAATGTCCATGTGGTCTGGTCCGGAACTGACGCAATATATGGCTTCCAAATCAAATATTCTAAATATGACGGCACTTCCTGGAGTACCTGGACCAATATCCAGCCGGTAAGTGGCTATTATGGCACGGGACATTTTAACCCTTCCATTGCCATAGACAGTGCCGACAACCTCCATGTCGTCTGGGCAGGAGGCGATTCCAGCAATACCACTGCAGCACAAATTAAATACTCAAAATTTACAACAACCTGGTCACCCTGGGTCAATATCTCGGAAGTAAGCGGTTATAGCCAGAATGCTCCGACCATAGCCATTGACAGCAGCAATAACCTGCACGTATTATGGCACGGCACCGATGGTGAACATAAATCCAATAATCAAATCAAGTATTCCAAATATAACACCTCCTGGAGTCCGTGGGTCAACATTGCCCCCCTCAGCGGTTACACTCAATCAAACCCGTCCGTGGCCCTGGACAGCAACAATAACCTCCATGTGGTCTGGTCCGGCGCCGACAGTCTCAACACCGCCAGCCAGATTAAGTACTCAAAATATACAACGTCTTGGTCCCCCTGGCTGAACATCCAGACCATCAGCGGCTACAGTCAACTTGCCCCTTCCATCGGCATAGACCATTACAACAAACTGCATGTTGTCTGGCATGGGCGTGATAATGTAATCACGGGCTGCAGCAACATCAAATACTCAACCTACACCACCTCCTGGTCCGGCTGGGTCAACTATACAACAGCGTCAGGCTCAGGCACCCAACAACAATACCCCAGCGTCTGCCTGTATAAATTCTTTACGCAGCCCATAATTGTCTGGCAAGATAGCACAGGAAATGACTATATCAAACTCCGGGGCGTCTGGCAGCCGGAAGGCTATCTTCCTTCAGGCACATACACCCACGTTGCTCAGGACGTCAGCAGCGCAGGCACGGCCGACAGCTTTAAGATCACCTGCTCTAATACCACACCGGCCAACACCACCCTAGCCGTGGAGGCGCGGACCTCACCCGACGGCGGCGCCAGCTGGACTGACTGGTTACCCAAGAACAGCGGCGACATCATCATTCCTAACGGAACGGATTTGAGCAACTACCGGGTCCAGTGGCGGGCGAACCTCTCCACAGCTGATCCCAATGTTTCACCAACCCTTGACGACGTCACCATCGCCGGCGGGAATTATGCGGCCCAGGGCACCTACACCTCGCCGGAGCTGGATATTTCCTCAGGTTATGCCGCTGCCGGCTCCGCCATCAGCTGGAACAAGGCCGACGCGGTGGCAGGCGCCGTCCTGGTGGAGACCAGGCTTTCCACGGACGGCGGAAACAATTACGCTCCCTGGCAGGCTGCCGCCAACGGAGGCCCCATTCCCGGCATCACCGTGGCCACCGACCTGAGTAACGCCCGGCTGCAGTACAGGGTCACCCTGTCCACCAGCGATGCCACGGTCACCCCGTCACTGTACGACATCACCCTAAATATCAACGGAGCCGATCCGGGCATACCCTCCTTGCTGCCTGACGGCAGGATTAACAAGATAACCATCAATTCCTCCTATGCCGGCAGTTCCGGCCCGTTAAGCGCCCTGCCGGTGCAGCGGCTCTGGCTGTCCGGTATTTCTCCCGTCACCATGGCCATGTCCGGCGACGGCAACTCCCTATTCTATAACAACCCGCAGGACGGCGGCAAATTGTATCTCCTGGACCTCCTGACCGGCGCCAACACCTTGCTTTCCAGCAACGTTCCCCGCGAGATCAAGCCGAACCAGGCCGGTACCAAAGCAGCCTTTAAAGGCGCCAACAACAGCCTGTACCTGTACGACCGGAGCACCGGCAGTACAACCACGGTTTCCGCATCAGCCGGTGACTTTGCCATACAAGACGACGGTACCATCTACTACGTTCGCAGCGATAGCACCAACTTCTACCGGCTGGCGCCGTCCGCGTCGCCGCCGGGCGAAATCTGCCTGACCAGTCAGACAGTCAGTTATCTCGACGTCCCCAAAACCGGGAACCAGGCCTTCTTCAGCGACACTACCCAGCTGTTTAAACTCACCCTGACCCCGGCCGGCTGGAAATCCAGTGTATTAACCAGCGCCGCCAAGAACATCACCGGCTTATGGGCCAACTCCGACGGATCGCTGCTGTTCTTCAAGACCGGCGACGGCCTTTTCTGCTACCAGGTATCCAGCAAGTCCGCCAGGAAACTGGACGTCACAGCGTCCAGCGTGGTTAGAGTGACCAAGGATAATCAACTAATGGTCCTCGGCCCCAACTATGAATACCAGCTTTACGATGGCAACACCGATTCCCCAAGGGACATCGGGCCTGCCAACGCCGCGGCCAACTATACCTTCCAAGCAGACTACGCCGGCGCCAAAATGGCCTATGTGGCGAACAGCGGTTTGGCCACACAATATCTCAACGATGCGCAGGGTCCGGAGCGCTATCTCCTCTCCTTCGACGGCAAGGGTTCCTGGTACAGTTACAAATCCGGGCAGTGGAAGCTGGTTACCGGCTCAACCCCCACAGCTGAGCAATTCCAGGAGCAGGGCCTGACCATGGACGACATCAACGCCCTGACAGAGGCCGACTTTGACAAACTCTACCGCGACGGCAGGGAAATCTACAGCCTGGACGTGGCCATTTACTTCGCCTCGGCGGACCCCTTTACCACCCCCTCCCTCAAGAGCATCATCGTCTCCCTGAAAGGAAGCCTTGACAGCGGCGGCCTGGCCGGGACGACGCTGCAGAAGCCCTTGTACGCCCAGAAACAGCAGGACTTCAACGCCACGGGCTGGCGGCGGATCAAACGGATTTACACCGTGGAGCTTTATCCCCGGGAGGCCGAAACCTACTACTTCATCAGCACCGACGGGAAAGACTACCAATCCTACCAAAACATGCAGTGGGTAACCGTTGACCCGCAGCTGTTCACCGAGCTTGAGACCAACTGGATCACCCTTACCCAGCAGGGGATGACGGCCACCGCCCTCAGATCAATACCAGAAGATTTCCTTAACCAGCTTTTGCCGGCCGGCAACTTCTCCGTCGCCTACATTCAAAAGGTGCAGGACGCCTCCACCCAGGGTTACACCAGCCAGGTGGACGTGGAGTACGTGGGCAGTGAATTTACCAGCCCCAACCTGGTTTTGAAAGTCACCCTTATCGATGGAACAGTCAAAGAATATCAGAACCTGACCAAGGCGGAGGTGGAGGACTTTATGGACTGGTTGAGTAAGCGCCAGTATAACAGGGGCCCGGTCTTCCATAAATTCAGAACCGGCAGCCCGGCCCAGGGTGTCACCCAGGTAAACGACTACCTCAACTACTACCTGATCCAGTTCGTCAGTGTGGAGGAAATGTCATAAATGCCCGGCCCCTTTGCCGGCGGGAGGAATTTTCCGTGAAAAAGTTTCATCTTAAAGGGAAAACGGCCGTTGCCTTGGTGCTCTTGCTGGCCTTGTCCGTGTACGCAGTCCAGAAGCTCCTGAACCCTGTGGGCATTGGCGATATCAAAGTACAACAGCTTTCCCAACTGTCCGGTACCGAGCCCGGGACGGTTGTGCGCCTCTATAAGGCCGTCCGGGACTGGGACGAACTCCTGAAAAATATCCTGGTCTATCAACAGCTGCTCAGCCTGGTCGAAGGAACACCGGCCGAGAAGCAACTATTTCGTCTCATTCCCCAATACGATGCCGCAGACCTCTATGTGGCCTACGACTATTTCATCAGCAACGGCCTGCCCACCGGGAGGATCGAAGAACTCCTGGAGCAGCGGGCCAAAGGTGACCACTGGAACACCATCCTGGCCGGCTGCAGCATCAGCAAAGCATACAGCAACTACCAAGTGCTGGAAAAGAGCGAACTGCAACGGCTGCTGGGTCTGGGTCACCTGCCGGAAGACATTATTGAGGCCGACAGCCTGGCCAGAGCCCAAGACCTCCCTCTGGAAGACGTGCTGCAATTAAAAACACCAGACCAAACCTGGGCTGAGATCGCCGCCGCCCTGGGTTGCCGGACCGGGGAATTTCACCGGAGTCCCAGCCTGTCCGTGCCCGGAGTGGAGGTCAGTGACCAGGGGTTCCCTCCCCTGGTTGCGGCCAGCAACCTCAATGCAGAGGAACGCAAACGTGATGATCAAGCCAGGGTAAAAACCGAGCTGGGTCTGACGGACGGAGAGCTGGAAACCTACCTCAGCCAGGGGTACAACCCCCAGGAGGTGCGCAACGCGTACAGATTGGCCAAGGCCAACAGTGTAACTCCGGCAGAGGTTTTAGCCCAGAAAAAGGCGGGTCTGAGCTGGGAAGAAATTCTGGCCGCCTACCCGAAGAAGTAGGAGGTTAGCCATATGCGCTATAAATGGCTGATACCGCTCTTCATCCTCCTGATATTGCTCATGGCCCCCCTGCCCGCCGGGGCGGAGACGCCCACCACCGTCTCCAACCTGATGTCCCTGCTCAAGGAGGAAAAACAGAAAGCGGTCTATAATGTCCATCTGAACGCCCCATTCAGCAAGGAAAGCAGCGGCATCAACGAGAAAATCAGCAGCGAAACCGGGGAATTGAGCATTCTTCAAACAATTTTGGATCTGCCCGGCCGGAACGGCCTGAACCTCGTCCTGCGGGCGGAATACCGCAGCCGGGACGCCAAGCTGTTCAACGAGGCCACCCGCAGTACTGGGCTTTCCAATAATTACGGCCAGACGGTGCTGGCCCACTACGACGTCTTCGACCAGAACGGCTACTGGTTAAAAACAGGAGGCCTTTTATTTCCGTCCGGCGCAACCATCCCTGCCGAATTACAGTACGAGCAGGAGAGATGGGTTTTCAACGGCTACCTTTTTTACTCCACGGGAGGGTCCCTGGCAACCGCCGGAGGCCTCCATAACGCCGCCGAAGAAAAAAGCAAAACACTAAACGGCAGGCACCTGCTGGGGGCAGGCTGGTCCCTCCACCTCCCCTACCTGGACGTTGAGGGAGACAGCGTCTTTCTTCACCTGCACAACGGTTCCACTTACAAGGCGGATTTCAACTCCGGCAACGGTTTGGAAAAATACGAGCTAAATGACCTGCTCTTTGACAAATACACCAATTTTACTTCCGGCGGCGAGACCGCCGCCTACCGCCTTTATCTCATAAAAGGGCACGAATTCTTCTTCTCAGCCGACGGTCTGTTAATCGGCCAGAGGGACCGGCACCAAAACACCATCCGGTATTACTACGGGGAAATATCCGGCCTCAAGGCCCTGACCGGGATTGAAGATACCGTGGGGCGGAAGGTGCAGATCGACTACAGCGACACCGGCACGGTCATCAGTTCCGGAGCCAAACGGGTCACCCTCCTGAAGCGGCCCATCCCCGGCCAGTCCGGCAAATACTACCTGGCCGGCTTGACCGACGCCGCCGGCCGGGAGATCAACTACCGGTACTCCTTTGACACCGCCGGGTTCGACCTGGCCGGAAATAAACCCCCGGCCCGGAACACCTATGCCAACCTGGTGGAAATAAGCTATCCCACCGGCGCCCGGACAATCTACAGCTACACCCGGGGGACAAAAAACCTGGGACCGAGCGGAAACATGGAATACTTCAAAGTCCGGGAGCGCTGCGACCAGGACGGCTCCCGGGCAGTCAAGCGATTGACTTACCGCTACTTCAACGAACCCGACGGCTATCCGGCGTATAAAGCCGACCAAGTCCCTGACGGCTACCGCTACGAAACACTGACCCTAAACAGCAAGGGAGTGACCACCAGATACATCTTCAACGGGGGTCACCTGCCCGTAACCACCCGGCTGACGGGCACAAGGCTGCTGGCGGAAACCAACACCCGCTACCACGACCGCTACCGGTTGCCGGCGGAGGTACGGCAACGGCAGTTCAACGCAGCCGGCCAGGCCCGGGAAAAAGTTAGTCTCTACAATTATGACTCCCGGGGCAACGTCGTTGTCGAAAACCATCCCACCAGTGCCGCTGAATATACCTCTGGGGAACGCAAGGTCTTTTACACCTACGACGCCAGGTACAACCGGTTAATCAGCACCAGGTTCAAACAGGATGCCGCTACCGATGTCGAGGTAAAATTCACCCTTACCCCCGACGGCAAAGAAGTGGCCTCCCAGGCCACCTATGCCAACAGCCGGCTGTTAAGCCAACAAAGCTACAGTTACGATAACTACGGCAATGTAATCTCTAGCAC